>JAPLUM010000268.1 GCA_026397605.1 Verrucomicrobiota bacterium
AGGATCATCACGAGGATTTTTGAATAAGGGATCAAATAGCGCGCCACGTCCTCCAGACTTTTCCACTCCGCCATCTGCGCCCAGAGCCTTGCTGCATCCAGCCAATCCTTAAAGACACCATCAAAAGCCGCGATGAAGATCATGATGAAAAGGATGCGCGGGACTGCATAAAGCATGTCCACCGCACGCATCATGAAGGCATCTACCCGGCCTCCGAAGTAACCGCTGATCATGCCGTAAAGCGTACCAATAACCAGTGAGATGCAGGCACCGATGATGCCGACTCCGAGGGAGACCTGTGCACCCGTGAGCAGACGATAAAACAAATCCTGCCCATTTTTATCGGTCCCACAAAGATGCAGCACCGGATTCTCAAATCCTCGGGTTAATGGCGGCAAAAAAGCATCGCTACTCGTGCCCTTTAAGCTCGCAGGCAGGAAAAACGGCACTACGAAGGCCATGACCACAATGGCGACAAGAAAGATGAGCGAAATCATCGCAGGACGATTCCGCTGAACGATGGCCCAACCATCGGGACGTGTGAGTGCTTTAGGCGCGTCAGGCATAGAGTCGGATGCGCTTATCTAAGACGCTGTAAAGCAGATCCACGACAAAGTTAAAGAGGATGAGTAAAGAGCAGTAAATCACCACCGCTCCACAGAGTAAAAAAGCGTCTCGATTCTGGATCGCGTTCACAAAAATGCTGCCTGCACCGGAAATATTGAAGACACTCTCAACGATCATCGAGCCCGTCAACAAATGCGCCGCCAGAGGGCCGAGATAGGTGACAACCGGAAGTATGGCCACCTTCATGGCGTGCCGTGTCAGCGCCTGTGTCTCGGTGAGTCCCTTGGCCTTCGCTGTCCGCAAAAAATCGCTCTTCATGACATCCAGCAGACTGTTCCGCATGAGCCTGGCCACATAGGCCACATAAGGTGCCGAGAGACAGATCGCTGGAAGAATGAGATGCGATACACCACCCCAACCACCCACAGGCAACCAGCGCAGCCAAAGCGCAAAGATGGCCACCAGAAAAGGCCCAGTGATGAAAGACGGGATCGAAATGGCCACAATAGCCCCAAACATCGCGGCCCAATCAATCGCTGTATCCCGCCACATTGCCGCCAGACCACCCAGCAGCACCCCGAGTGTGCTGGCGATAAGAAAAGCAATCCCACCCAGCTTCAGTGAAGAGGGCATTTTTTGCGCCAAAATCTCCGCCACACTCCAGTCGCGATATTTGAATGAAACCCGCAAATCCAAGTGCGTAAGGTCACGCATGTAGGCTGTGTATTGCTGCCAAAGTGTTCCATTGAGCTGATACTTCGCTAACAGCGCCTCCTGCACCTTCGCCGAGCCAGCCTTCTCTTTATCAAACGGCCCACCCGGCAGGGACCGCGTAAGCAGGAACGTCAACGACACGGCAAAGAACAGCACAAGAAGGCTGCTCAAAAGACGGCGCAGGAGGAAGACGAGCATGGGTAAATCGAGCCGCCAGCGCGGCGGCGTCCCATGGATGGCCTGTGAATGCGCAGAAGCCAACTTTTAAAGCCAAAAAACTACCGTAACAGCAACCTCATCCTCTTTGGATGTCTCGTCGTTTGTGCCGTCCCAGAGTCTTTTCAAGGAACGCGTCCTTCACCCTCAACGTTAAGACTGCGCTCACCCAGCTCATTTCCCATGATTTTCGGCCGTAAGCCTGCCCACTATTTCTCATGAACAATAAACTAGTTGCGCTTCTGGGGGCTGCGGCTAGTCTGCGCACCCCCATTTTTAGCAATTCAGTCCTTATCCAGTTATGTCGCAACATCGCAGCCTCAAATCCTCCGGCGGTTCAGTCGGTACCAAGCGTAGCGTCCTCAAGCGTGGCGAACGCGTGAAGCTCCTCAAGTCCCGTGGTCTCTGGAAAGAGGGTCGCCTGCCGACCAATCTGCCAAAGACTAAGCCTGAGTAACCTGAAAAACTGAGCAGGATCTATCCTGCTCAACCCCGACCGTGCGACTCAACCGATTTCTCAGCCAATGTGGCCTGGGTTCACGCCGTAGCAGCGAGCTCCTCATTCTTGAGGGCCGCGTGGCTATCAATGGCAAACTCATCAAAGATCTGGCCACCAAAGTCGGTGATGAAGATCAGGTCACGGTCGATGGCAAACCTGCCCGTGCTGAAACGGGAGTGGTGATCGCTTTAAATAAACCGAGAGGTTATATTTGCAGCCGCAGTGACGAAAAAGATCGCATGACGATCTACGCACTGCTGCCAAAGCCACTGCAAACTCTGCATCACGTGGGTCGCCTGGATAAAGACAGCGAAGGACTGCTGCTGCTGACCAATCGTGGGGATCTATCTCACCATCTGATTCACCCCAGCAAGGGCGCTGAAAAAGAATACGAAGTCATCGTGGATAAGCCGCTGGATCAGGCGGTCATGGCCAGACTCGTCAAAGGTATGCTCACCGAGGAAGGCTACGCTAAATCCGAGCGTGCCTGGATGGACAGTGAATACCGCTGTCATGTCGTTTTGAAGCAGGGCCTGAAGCGTCAAATCCGTCTGATGTTTTACCAACTCGGCTTTGAAGTCGTGCGTCTGGTACGTGTCCGCATCGGCTGGCTGGAACTCAAGGGCCTACAGCGCGGCGGCTGGAAGCAGCTCTCCGCGACAGAAGTGGAACGCTTTTTTTCCAAAGAAGGGACCACTGGCCGTCCCCCACGCCTAGATAAGCCCAAAGTGGCTACGTCTGATTCTGATGAGGACGAAGAGGTCATCCGCCCAGCGAAGACCGTTGAGCGTCCAGAACGCAGTTTTGGCAAAAAACGTCCGACAGGCAAGTTCCGCACATCTCGTGAAGATGTGCCAGAGCCTGAAGTGCGCCCAGAAGTCCGCGGACGCTCAACTGGACGCAAGGAACGAACCAGCAAAGGCAGAGCCCCGCGTGATGGTCGTCCATCTGGAAGAGGCAAAGATAAGCCTGCAGCTACGGATCGCCCAGCTCGTGCAGGCATCACTTTTACACGTGACCGCTCTGCAGAATCGAAAGGCCCAGCAGGTCGAGGTCGTCCAGAAGGCCGCACGCGCCCAGTCCGTGAGGACCGCGCTGAGGAAGGCGGACGCCCACCTAGCCGTGGTCGCAGCTTTGATAAAGCTCGCTCCCCGTCCCGTGACTCATCACCTTCGCGCCCAGGTTCACGTGGCGAAGGCAAACGCCCAGCTACGAAGCGGAGTTCAGGTCCACGTCGCCGAGCTTAATCAGACGGCGATTTGGATTTTAAAGTCAGCCGCGCGGAAGTGGACAGGCGTCACACCTGTCGCCAGCTCACCATCCACCTCGTAGGGCGCATTAGGCGCAGCAGCGACGATGAAATCTCTGACTTGGAGGTAATCAATGTCCAAAGCTGAGTCATAACCGCGCTCCATGATGGCGCGGACCATTTGCGCGAATTCCCAGCCACCAAGAGCTCTGAAGATGATCACATCTAACAGGCCGTCCTGATTATTCGACTTCGGAAACACCGGCACTGGGCCACCGTAATGCTTACCAGCCCCAATCAAAACAACAGATCCATGCAGGTCAGGCCGGCCTGAAATCTGTAATCTTAGGGCTGGCGGCTTTCTCATCAGCACTTGAACCGCAGACATGACATAGCTCAGCGGCCCGAATTTCTTTTTTCTCTCCCATGGCGTCTCCTGGATGACTTCAGCATCAAAGCCCACGCCAGCTAGCTGAACAAAATACTGCTCATTGGCCAGCCAGAGGTCGATCTCTCGAAGACGACCGCTTGAAATCTTCTGCCAGCATTTAGCGATATCCGATGAGGGCAAACCCAGCTCCAGGGAAAACACATTCATTGTTCCCACGGGCAGCACTCCTAAAGCCGTATGTTTTTCTCCTGATTCTCGCCTGGAGTTGACCTGACAAATGCCCTGCAAAACCTCATTCATGGTGCCATCGCCGCCGGCTGCGACCACTAACGGATGCCCTTCCAGTGCTAGTCTTGCTGCGATTTCTGTGGCCTCGCCTGGGGCCTTAGTGAGTATGATCTCAGGAGCTGGCGAAAGAGCTCGGAGCACATTTTCACGGGCCGCTGCTTGGGTGCTCTTAGCGGCTGGATTTAGGATGACAGGAATAGGGGCTTGCATGCCGAATACGTTTATGAGGCAGAACTAGTTGCCACACAAGTGACAGTCTTTTGACCTCTGAAAAATCATCCAGAATCACCTGCATTCTGAGCTTGCTATCAAGTTGAACATAGGGCTGGATATAAATACATGACCAGTGTCCTTGAACCAACCAAAACCAACCTCACGAGTGACCGCGCCAGAACTGGCCCAGAGCTGATTTTGGCTACCAAACCCTATACCGTCGATAGCACCGCAAAAAGCTGGTGGTGCTTTTTATCGACGGCCGTTCTACTCATCGCTGCGATGTGTGGCACGATCTGGAATTTTCATCTAATCGGTCGTATCGCCTGCAGCCTACTTTCGGGTCTCCTCGCATTGCGTTTGTTTGTGATCTATCATGATCAGCAGCACCACGCCATCCTGCCACGCTCAAAACTGGCTGAGTATATGATGCGTGTCTTTGGCATCTATGCCCTGAGCCCTAGCAGCGTCTGGCGCAGCTCACACAATCATCATCACAATCACAATTCAAAGATCAAAGGCTCCCACATCGGCTCCTTTCCGATCATGACCAAAGAACACTACCAGAAGGCCAGCAAGTCGGCACGCTTCCTGTATCTGTTCACGCGGCATCCGGCGACAATTGCTCTGGGCTATGTCTTCGTCTTTCTCCAAGGCATGTGTTTGTTGCCATTCATTCGAAAGCCCAAAGAACATTTTGATTGCCTCGTGTCCCTGATCGTTCACTTCGCAATCTCTGTGGCACTGGTCTATTACATCGGTTGGATCGGCATGCTACTCACGCAGACGATTCCACACCTCATCACCTTCGGCTTGGGCTCCTACCTTTTTTATGCACAGCATAATTTCCCTGGTGTATCGTTTTATGATAAGGCTGGCTGGACCTATGAGCGAGCGGCTCTGGAGTCCTCCAGCTACATGAAGACAAGTAAAATCATGGCTTGGTTCACCGCCAACATCGGCTACCACCACATTCATCATTTAAACTCACGCATTCCTTTCTATCGTCTCCCTGAGGTGCTGGAGGCTCTACCTGAACTTAAAAACCCTAAGGTCACCACGCTGAATCCTCTGGAAGTCATTCGTTGCCTGCGTCTGAAAGTCTGGGACGTGGAAAAGCAAAGCATGGTTGGCCTGAATTAAACTCTTGCCAATGGGTTTACGAAGGCTTCTCTGAAGTATCATGTTTACGGTATCCAGTTTAGCAGAGAACCTCGGCGGTGAAGTCATCGGAGACGGAAACGCCATCCTCACAGGTGTAGCACCCGCAGATCAAGCCCAGTCCGGGCATCTGACCTTTGCTGAAAAGGCCACCTTTCTTGAATCCGCAGAGAAAAGTGCCGCAACGGCCATTCTAGTCCCCATAGGATTTGAGTCTGCGAGTAAGACGTTGATTCGTGTCAAAGATCCCCGCGTGGCCATGGCCAAGGTGCTGCCACTGTTCTTCCCCGAAGAAG
The DNA here is from genome assembly GCA_026397605.1 of Verrucomicrobiota bacterium. Taxonomy (GTDB): domain Bacteria; phylum Verrucomicrobiota; class Verrucomicrobiia; order Verrucomicrobiales; family Verrucomicrobiaceae; genus Prosthecobacter. Next base: position 5,595 of record JAPLUM010000268.1, read on the forward strand.
ACTATCCAGCGGGGATTCATCCTAGTGCCGTCATTGACTCGACGTCTGTGATTCATGCCAGCGCTCACATTGGCCCCCATTGCGTGATTGGTGCAGATGTGGTCATCGGTGAACGCAGCGTTTTAGTGGGTGGAAATCACATCGGACGCGGTAGCAAGATCGGCCAAAACGTGCGTCTGCACCCGAATGTGGTGCTTTATTCACGCACACAGATCGGCAATCGCGTCAGCATTCACTCTGGCACCACCATTGGCTCAGATGGCTACGGTTATGTCTTTGATCAGGGGCAGCATCGCAAAATGCCGCAGGTGGGCAATGTCGTCATCCATGACGATGTCGAAATCGGTTCCAATACCAGCATCGACCGTGGTGCCCTCGGGGCCACCATCATTGGCCAAGGCACCAAGATTGATAACCTCGTTCACGTGGCCCATAACGTCGTCATGGGCCGCCACTGCCTGATCATGGGTCAGGTCGGCTTTGCCGGTAGCACCCATCTTTCTGACTATGTCGTGATCGCTTCGCAGTCCGGTATCGCAGGCCACCTGAAGCTCGGTCCACAGGCCAAAATCGGTGCTAAATCAGGCGTCATGCGTGACATTGCAGCCGGTGAAACCGTACTAGGCTATCCAGCCGCTCCTGATAAACAGGCCAAACGCCAATGGATCGCTATGGCACAACTCCCTGATGCACTAAAACGCATCAAGGAGCTGGAAAAGCAAATCAGCGAGTTCTCAAAAACGCAGGGCTAGCCCAATACCGTTATGCAATTTTGATGAAGTATGATTGAAGGCCAACGGCCTTCCGCATCATAGCGAAGGGGTGCCGAGCCTTGGCGAGTGCTCCCCTGGGATACTAGGCACACAAAACACGGTTCTGAAGCCGAACTCCAACGGAGTTCCGTATCGGCGGAGTCGTTGGCAGAGACGGGCCTTTTAAAGATGCTGAACCACCGATTGGTATTCGTTCCTGAAATGAGGTGTGTGCTTTGTTTACCAGGGTAGCCCGCTGCTTGGGCAACCCTTCACTGTGATGAGGAAGACCCTTGGCCTTCGTATAATAACACAAAACATTGCTCAACGGCATTGGGCTTAGCCCTTTTACATCGCAGGCTTCATGAGGCCAAGGTAGCCCATGAATCCAGCGACTGCGACAGCTAGAAGCATCACCACGGTTGGTGAAAGCACTTTACGACGCGCCAGCACTGGCAGACCGCCGAGGACGAGCCAAAGAGCAATCTTGATCCAGACCCAAGTCGGCATCGTGGCAAAGATTTGTAGTTTGGCCAAAAGCCCGAATCCTGAAACAAGGCTGATCACCAAGCCAATACCGTGCCACTTCATGGCAGAGCGAGAAGACTCGGAAGAAAGCAACGCACCGAAACCGACGAAAACAAAGATCAATCCAATGATGTGGGCAATGTGATAAAAAGCGATAGGCATAGGTCGATATGTTGCACCAATCCGCATGCATCACAAGTGCTGATGCGGCACTCCTATTTTGATAGTTTTGAAAAGAATTAGATGCGGTTCGACCGGTTTCCTCAACTTTGACCGGCTGGGCCATATTTTTCGTCATCGCTTCTATTGTCTATCTGGTGAATTAGGGCCGTAGCTGGAATTACAGAGGCCACACCAGACTGTTCGACTATTTGGTTTTCTGTTACACCAATGCGAGTCACACGATCATTTGTTCCTGGATCAAAGATCCTAAACAGCAAACTGACAGGCACTGCGCAAAGCACCAGGGTGACCATGGGGGAATAGGTGCCGTCGTCGGAAAGCCGACTTTGCAATTCGGACACCCAGCTTGCAGGTGGCATATGGGTAAACGTTAAAATGCCACACACGATGACTGACAAGATTTCAAGCGCCGTATGAACTTTCTTTGTCCAGCCTGAAGCCTTCCATTGCAGCCATTCTTTAGCTTCTTGAGCCTTTATGGCTTTGAGATATGACATGACAGCATCAGATCGGTCTGCTTCGGGCAGGTCGCGCACTTGAAGCGTGGGATACCAACGCCACACTCGCAGGACTGGAGAGAAAAGAAATGATGCCTGCTGAGACTCAGTCCATGAGAGGTGTGTTCTCAATCTAATGCGTGCGTAAACCATTGAAGATGCTGGCCTAAATAAAAGAATCCATGCCAGAAACCCACTGCCCAGACCGACGACCACAAAGGGGGCCAATTGACCTCGCCACCCGAATCCTCGCATCAAAAGCGCCATACCAACCATCACTAGGATGCTTAAAATTTTGCCGACTAAATCAAAGAAGTGGGTCCAGAACATACTTTGGAATAATGCCTTTAGCAGAGGTGAGCAAGGTCATCTTAAATGATCTCCCACCTCCTCCGAAGTGAAGGAAATACGTCGTAAAGAGCTGTCTAACGTTAGAAAGCTCCTGCGAGGGAAAGATGGTTTCAGCCCGCAGCTCCTGCGTCGGCATCAGCGCCTTGGCGTTGGCCGGCTTCGCGATCGAGGACGAGGAGGCTGGCGCGGTCGTCGCCGGCGAATTTTAGGCGGTCGAGCATATCGCGGACGGTTTTTTCCTCTTCCATCTGCTCGTTGAGGAACCAGAGCAGCAAGTTCTTCGATGCATGGTCTTTGACCTGTTCGGCGACTTCAAATAACTCGTTGATCTGTTGGGTGACAAGTTGCTCCTGCTTCAAGCTGTGCTCGAAGACATCAATGGGAGATTTAAAGGTGGCTTTTGGTTTGGCGATGGTTTGGAGTTCCACCTTGGCATCGCGGTCCACGAGGTATTGGTAAAACTTCAAGGCATGCGCGGTTTCTTCGCGGCTTTGATTAAACATCCATGTCGCAAAGCCAGAATAGGGCGTCTGCTCAAACCAGGCTGCCATGCCGAGATAGACATAGCTGGAAGACATTTCATTGTTGATCTGCTCGTTGAATAGCTTGGCGAGTTTTGGTGAGAGTGTCATAATTTGAAATTAGGGATGTGCTGGGATCAAATCGCTTCTTTGCGGACTTGCAAGATGGGAGGTAGATAAAATCACTTTGAGAAACGAGGCTTTGAACCACGTTCTAAATAACTATGATTTCACGCCTACTTCTTACTTCCCTGCTACTGACGCCTGCGCTTCTGGCGACTGACCATGATATCGTCATTTATGGTGGCACGTGTGCGGCGATCACCTCAGCTGTCCAAGCAAGACAAATGGGGAAAAGCGTCATTGTTGTGTCACCTGATAAACATTTGGGTGGCCTGAGTAGCGGTGGCCTTGGATTCACGGATACTGGCAACAAAGCTGTCATTGGTGGACTGGCGCGGGATTTTTATCATCGCATCTACAAGCACTACCAGAAACCTGAGTCCTGGGTGCAGCAAAAACAGTCGGAGTATGGCAATAAAGGCCAGGGAACCCCAGCGATGGATGGTGAGAACCGTACGATGTGGATCTTTGAGCCTCATGCAGCAGAGCAGGTGTTTGAGGATTATGTGAAGGAGTTCAATCTCGAAGTGGTGCGTGATGAGTGGCTGGATCGGGCGAAAGGTGTGACCAAGAAGGGCGATAGGATCACCGCCATCACCACGCTAAGCGGCAAGACTTATGCTGGGAAAATGTTCATCGATGCCACCTATGAGGGTGATCTGATGGCCGCAGCTGGAGTGGACTATCATGTGGGCCGTGAGGCTAACAGCGTCTATGGAGAAGAGCACAACGGCATCCAGGTCGGTGTGCTGCATCACGGTCATCATTTTGGCGTTTTGAAGACGCCCATCAGTGCTTACAAAATCCCCGGAGATGCCAAGAGCGGCGTCTTACCACGCATCAGCACGGAACCGGTCGGTGAGTTCGGCGCTGGGGATAAGCGGGTTCAGGCTTATTGCTTCCGCTCCTGCTATACCACTGATCCTAGCAATCGCATCCCCTTCCCGATGCCTGAAGGATACGATGCCAATCAGTATGAGCTTCTGCTGCGTGTCTTACAGGCCGATTGGCCGGCGTTTTTTGAAAAATTTGACCCCGTGCCGAACTTCAAAACAGACACGAATAACCACGGCCCCTTCAGCTTTGATAACATCGGCTATAATTACGATTACCCAGAGGCTAGCTATGAGCGCCGCCGTGAGATCATTGAGGAGCATCGCCGCTATCAGCAGGGGTTGCTTTGGTTTGTGGCCAATGATCCACGAGTGCCTGAAGCCGTACAGAAGGAGCTGCAAACCTGGGGTTTGCCGAAAGATGAGTTCACTGACAATGGCAACTGGAGTCATCAGCTCTACATCCGCGAAGCACGCCGCATGGTGGGGGCTTATGTGATGACTGAAAATGAACTGCGGAAAAAGAAGCCGACGCCTGACTCTGTGGGCATGGGCAGCTACACGATCGATAGCCACAATGTGCAGCGCTACATCACTCCAGAGGGGAACGTGCAGAATGAAGGTGACATCGGCGTGAGTACCAATGGTCCCTATGAGATTGCATATGGATCGCTCGTGCCAAAGGTTGGCCAAGGCTCAAATCTTTTGGTTCCCGTTGCAATGTCAGCCAGCCACATCGCTTATGGCAGCATCCGCATGGAGCCTGTCTTCATGATCCTCGGCCAAAGTGCCGCCACAGCTGCGGCCATGGCCATCGATGGCAAGCTGCCGGTGCAAAATGTGCCGTGTGAAGCGCTGCGTGAGCGCTTACTCAGAGATGGTCAAATTCTGCAATACGTCAGTCCGAAAGATGCTCGCAGCGTGGACCCAAAAAAACTGGAGGGCATCGTGCTCGACGATAGCGCAGCGAAACTCACAGGCCATTGGGTGAAAAGTAGCGCGGCGAAGAGCTTTCTTGGAGAAGACTACATCCACGATGGCAATACCAAGGATGGCCGGTGTAATGCGCGTTTTGAAACCAAGCTCCCTAAAGCGGGCAAGTATCGAGTGATGCTAGCGGCACCACCTAGTGGCAACCGCGCCACGAATGCACCTTTTGAAATCCATCACAAAGAGGGGGTAGCGAAGTTAAGGCTGAATCTCAAGGAACCCAAACCTGCTGAGGGTCTCTTTTGGTTAGACTTGGGAACTTATGATTTCGGGACTGAAGCTGCTGTCGTCGTTAGCAATGCAGATACTGATGGCTACGTCGTTGTGGACGGGGTGAGGTGGGTAATAACGAATGAGTAAGCTCTAATGACGAAAACTCGTCGATGGATTAGCCATCGACAGGGGCGTCAGGGACGCTGAGGAGTTTTTGGTAGATGACCAGATTCAACCAGCGGCCAAATTTGAAGCCTACCTCACGCATTTCACCACAGCGATGAAAGCCTAGGCTCTCATGCAGGGCAACGCTGACTGCGTTGTCTGCATCGATCACTCCGACCATGGCGTGATAGCCCTGAGCTTCCGCGGCTAAAATAGCACGCTCTAGCAGTTGCCTGCCCAGACCGCGACCACGAAAACGTGAGTCCACATAAACGGAGTGCTCCACAGTGTATTTGTAGGCTGGGAAAGTGCGGAATGGGCCGTAGCTGGCAAAGCCCATTAGATCGCCAGTATCACTAAGGACACCGATCACCGGATAGTGCCCAGCTTGCTTGGCAGCCCACCAGACCTGCATCGTTTCTGGGCTGCGCGGCTGATAATCGTAAAGCGCCGTGGAGGTCACAATCGCTTCATTGAAGATGCAGCGGATTGCTTCTAAATGCTGGGAGTCGCAGTCAATCCAAGTCACGATGTTAACGAATAAAGTAACTTAGATTCTCTAACTCCACGGCGAGATCCACACTATTCACGACGACCTGATCCGGCACGTCCAACACACATGGTGAGAAGTTCAGAATGGCCTGAATGCCAGCATCGACGATCTGATTGGTGACGCCTTGCGCGCTATTCGCTGGCACCGTGAGGATGGCCATTTTGACTTGATGTTTCAGGATGAACTCAGGCATCGTCTCTAGAGCCAAAATAGGAATCTTTAAGTCTGCCTGCGCTTTGGGCGCGATATCAAAGGCTGCGACGACATCAAAACCTTCTTTGCGGAATCCACCATAGCGCAGCAGCGCTGAGCCGAGATTCCCAACGCCAATGAGAATAACAGGCTGTAGGTGATTCTGCCCCAGCACTTCAGAGATGGTCTTTGCCAACGCATCGACATTGTAGCCCAGGCCACGAGTGCCAAACTGGCCGAAGTAGGTCAGATCTTTGCGCAGCTGGGTGGACTTGACGCCAGCGGCCTTGGCCAACGCCTCAGAGGAAACGGTATCGACGTCATTTTCACGCAGTCGGCTTAGGCAGCGCTGATAAATGGAAAGTCGATAGATTGACTTTCTGGGGATGTCTATACGGTTCACTTGTGAAATTTCACCCGTGAACCCTGTTTGTCAATCAGCGGGTTCTCCGCTATCCATCTGGTTTTCAGAGAGGTAATCGAGAGCTTTAGAGAAGCTAGCCTGCTGGAGAAAATGATTCAGCCGAGGTGGTAAAGAAGGTTTTAAGCGCAAGTGCTCATCCTGGATCAACTCGGAGACCTGCTGAAGGGCAGCTAGGTGACCGCTCCGGTCCATGTCACGAAACGTATGATCGGCGATGAGTTGTATCCGCCGACTCAGTAGCACTTTCAGTGTCATTAGGTCTGCACTCATCACAAAGTTTTATCGATGAGCAGAGAAGCAGCGCGGCGTGGCGCAGGATGGTAACCATTCAGACCTGCACGCAGTTTTTTAGCACGCTCGACACAGGCCTCTGCTTTTTGAAAGTCACCCGATGCTTTATAGACGGCCCCAAGGTTGATATAAGTCTGAGATAGATCCGCAGGGTCCATCTGATCTTGGGCCAAATTTTGGCGGATACCCAAGGCGCGCTCGTGCGTCTGCTGGGCACGATCCACGTCCATATTGGTGTAGTAGAGAACGCCCAGATTATTCAGCACACTGGCCACACGGGCGCTCTGCTCACCGTCGCTGAGCTGAAAGCTGGCCAAGGACTCTTCGTAGTACTGCTCGGCCTTATCAAAGTCCCGCAGCTGCTTGAAGATCATAGCCAAGTT
>JAPLUM010000134.1 GCA_026397605.1 Verrucomicrobiota bacterium
AGTGGGACCACACGGCTCAGATGCTGCACCTGCTGCCGTGTCGTCGTGCCGACGAACTGGTCCACACGGCCTTCTGTCCAGGTCGCATGGCCGAAAACGGACCAGTTTGGATTGAAGCGATACTGTCCGCTGAGCTCGATGCCATGCATGTAGCCATTGCCACCATTGCGCTTTTCGACAACGCGATTACCTCCAAGAATCTCACCCGTTTCACGACGAATAATCATATCATCAATCATGGTGTAAAAGTAGCCCAAGTTACCGCTGAAGTGTTCCGTATCGGCTTTGAGGCCTAATTCAAAGTTTATATATTCCTCAGGGCTTAACCCGTTAGATGGCACTTCTTGCTCTCCAGAACGTGCAATGTCTAAGCGACTGAGATCGGAAAGGTTCGGTGCCCGGAAACCCTGAGATACTCCAGTATAAAAGCGGTATTGATCTTTTTCATCCAGATCCACCGTCACACGCGCGCTGCCAGAATAGTTTCTCCAGTCATCTTTGGCACTATCATTTCTGATCGCCGTGCTGCGGTCATCATAGATCCCAACGCTTGCTTTGGCGTAAGTGTAGCGTCCTCCAACAAATAAGTGAACGCGGTCACCAAGGTCGATCTCATCTTGGAGATACAAGCCCAGCAGGTGATAGGTTGAGTCATCGCCCACTGGCCCTTGAATGCCAATTGAGTTCAGTGTGCCATTCAAACGGTAGCGCTGACTGGCACTATTCACGGAGTCTCGGAAATAGTCTGCTCCATACGTTAAGCGGCCCAGCGGTGTCTGGCTTTGAAATTGCAGATCAAAGCCAATGGTTGAAAGACTTGACTGATTGTAGTCCACGCGGTTTTCGGAACGACGACGGATACGATCCTCATCTTCACGCGATGTTTGGAGAGAGACCGTGAAGCTGACGCTGTCGATAAAACCGTCTAAATCCTTCCCGGCTAAGCGGAGGTAAGATAGCGAGCGTTCTTGATCAAAGCTGCGTTTGAGATCAGTGCCAATGGTGCTGCCTTCATAGGAGATGCCATAAATCGTGGCATGAGTGCGCCAGACATCATTTTGACGCAGCTGCTGATGAACGGCTGTCAGAGTCCAGTTCGGATCAAGAGAGACCTCCAATTTGGCATCATAGGCCCATTCATCATAACCCGTGTGTGGCTGATCTCCCAGCTCGGCATCATGCACATCTCCGAAGGATTTCAGGCTCCCGTGAGATAACCCGATCCTTTCGTGAACATGTTCAACGTGCCGCCAATCGCATCACTGCCGTAGAGTACGCTTCCCTGACCAGGCACCAATTCAATGCGGTCGATGGCATACGAGTCGATGGTATTCCAGTATTGGTTAGGACCCTCACGGAAGGTCGAATTGTTAAAACGAATGCCATCAATGAGAGCCAGATTTCTGAAACCCGTGAATCCACGAATGAAGGGTGATCCTTGGCCATTGGATGTTTTTTGAACATTCACGCCCGGTATCTCACGCAAGGCTTCCGGCAGCGTGCGTACTTGGCGTTCTTGGAGTTGCTCAGCTGTCAATGTGCGGACCACGGAAGGCACTTTCAAAAGGTCAGTCTGGCCACGAGTGGCGGTGATCACCATTTCAGGAAGTTTTTCAGTCGTCTCAGCGGACGGTGTCGGCTCTTGGGCGGCGGCTAGCGTGGAGGCTAGAAGGATAGCAAATGATAGCTGGTGCATGATCTTGTGAAGATCGCCATTTAAAGCGCCTGCGCATTTCGCTGTCACGACCGTGCTTTCATAAAAGCGTGAAAGGAACAATTTTCAGCCATTCCCAACGACTTAGGAACCAATTCCGACCATTTAGGTGCCACGCTTGTTTCCGAACAGTTCAATGTGCAGACGCGGACTGAGCCTATAGCCTTGGTTCAGACAAGCCTTGATCAAAAGTGTGTAACGAGTGCGCATCACCTCCATCGAGACGCCCTCTGGCATAAGCAGGATTTTCTCTGGCAGGATTGGAATGCCAATGCTTGCCACCACACTCTGAGCCTCAA
>JAPLUM010000556.1 GCA_026397605.1 Verrucomicrobiota bacterium
CCAAGAAATCGAAGTGCAGGGTCAAAAGATCAAAATCACACTCAACGGCACCAAGATTCTGGACGCCGACATCAGCACCTTTGACCGTAGCCAGATCGCGCATCCCCCCAAAGGTCTCGACCGCACCAAAGGCTTCATAGGCTTCGCGGGCCACAGTGATCCCGTGCAGTTCCGCAGCTTCAAAGTGAAGAAGCTCTAAGTCTAGGAGTGAAACCCGTGACTGAGATTCTCAGGCAACGGATGGGTTTCATCCATGTCATGCACCTCAATGATCCGGCCATCATCCATGGCCGCGATACGGTCTGCATGAGTAAAAATGCGGTTATCGTGAGTCACGATCAATACGGCACGATCTGGACTGCGTGCCACGTTGGCAAATAGGTCCATCACGAGAGTGCCGTTCTTGGCATCCAGCGCAGCGGTAGGCTCATCACAGATGATGAGTCGGGGATCATGCACCAAAGCACGAGCAATCGCCACACGCTGTTGTTGCCCACCGGAGAGTTGAGTAGGGCGATGCTTCATCCGATCTGCCATGCCTACCTGCTCCAGCATCTCCCGTGCTTTTTTCTCAGCATAGCGGGTGCTCTTTCCCTGAATGAGCAAGGGTACACTCACATTCTCCACACAAGTCAGTGTCGGGATGAGATTAAATGACTGGAAAATGAAGCCTATATTGGTTGATCTGAATTTCGTCGTAGCTGCTTGGCGCATTTTCAGCAGATCCTGATCAAAGATCGATACTTCACCGGAGCCATCATCCACCTTTAGCGTGCCGGCGATGATGCTAATCAGCGTTGTCTTGCCGCAGCCTGAAGGCCCGACCAACATGGTGATGTCTCCGCAGCGAACTTCCAGATTGATGTCCTTCAGCACCTGCAAGCGGGATCCACCATCGCCAAAGGATTTATTCACGTTCCGCAAACGCGCAGCAAGGGTAGCATCAGATTTTGAAGCAGGCATAACAGGAAACAACAATCAACCTCTGAACACCATCGCAGGCTCCAATCTAGCGACGCGCCAGATGCCAAGCAAAGCGGAGAAGGCACAGATCAAGAGAATGACTCCGAGTACGGCAAAGGGCACTATTTCGGGCATGTAAAACGGAGGCTCCTCATGGGCCAATGCTGGAAAGGCAAATTGAGCTGTAAAAAACATGCCGATCCCAAAGCCAATCAACCCAACGGTGAACGCCTGAGTCAGGAGCATCAGGCAAAGCATCCATGTCGAAGCACCCATCGCTTTCAATGCTCCCAGATGCTTCATGTGATCTAACACGAAACTGTAGAACGTCTGGCAAGAGATGGCCATACCGACAATGAATCCGATCACAACGGTGATACCAAAAGAAAATGGGATACCCGTGTTTCTAATATACCACCAGACTGTCGAATAATTAAAGTCCCCTTCCCCACTCGCGAAACCTCGATTGAGGAAAGCCTTCAAGCCCGTCTCGGCTTCAATGTCAGCCACGCATTGAGCTTCAGAAACACCTTCCCGCGGCGCAGCGAGCACGGCACTGAGCATCTTGCGCTGGGCGGGCGAGTATTGCAGAGCACGCTCATAAGTCGTCCAAATGTAGGGACCACCCGTGAAGCTTTTCATCGTGTCAGCTATGGCAACGACCCGTGCCTCTTGGTCATTGATCTCAAACATGTCCCCGAGCTTTACGGGCTGACCTTTGATCTGTGCCAGACGGGTGACGGCGAGGTCGTCAATCACCACCGCATGTGGAAGACGAAGATCTGCTAAATTTCCTTCGATGATCTTCACAGGCGCCCCAGCCAAGGTGGTGGCATCAATCCCAATGAGCTGGATGATTTTAAAACTGCCGTTTTCCAGCCGCACACGCTGTATGCCCGAAAAAAGCGGAGCAGCCCAGGCAACACTGTCCACACTGCGAACACGGGCTACGTCAGTATCCAGGAGAGGATTGGTCTCGTTCACCTGATCCACCTTAGACTCCACAACCCAAATGGGCGCAGGAACGTTCTTGAGTGTCGCCGCAGTCCAACTCATGAGCCCACAAAAAACCGCCATCTGCTGTGCCATGAGAAATGTGGCAAAGATAAGCCCTGCCACCAGCATGAGGAACTTGCCGGTGTCACCAAAGAGCATCTTGAGCGCGAGTCGAAGCATGAGAAAAGGACGAAGAGGAGACTTACCCTATACGCCGCTCAGAACGCTGCGCGAGGAGGGAAGTTAGGAAGAACTTATTTTTCAGTCCTTCACTCCAGCTTCATCGGGTTTTTCTAAAACACGTGCAGAGGCGTCTGTCGTAGCGTGCCTTCCACGATACATGATCGCAAAAAAGACGCAGACCACTGCGGTCACGGCTGTCTCCCCCCACCAAAAACGCGGCCAATCAGTCACGCCATTTTTTTGGCATAAATGATACCACCAGCCACCGCCCAGATAGCCCAAAAGATTACCCACGCCGCCCATGAGCAGCGCCAGTAGAGCCTGCGCACGGACACGCCATTTCGGATCAATCCGTTCCTCGAGATAAATTTGAGTCGTAATGAAATAAAGCGTAAAAGCAAAGCCGTGCAGCGTCGTGCCCACCATGATCCAAGCCTTGGTATTCAGCGCATTAAGCCCATAGCGAACCACACAGATGGCGATGCCTGAGAGGAAGACCCATTTGAGTCTGAATCGCGCCAGTACACCGGCCAGCAGCAGCATCGTTAGAATCTCGGTCGTTTGCGCCAGAGACATCACCGCCGAGATGTTTTCCACACCGATTTCCTTTAACTGAAGAGCCGTGTAGGGATAAAACGCCGCCAGCGGAACACAAAAAAGTGCGGCAGTAATAAATACAATCCGATGATCCCGATGATTCAGCAGATCCAATGCGTCCAGTCCAAGAATCTGTTTCCAACTTCGGTGCTGCTGGACATCACTCGGTGGCATTTCCGGCAGCAACCAAGCCAACCCAATCACCGATATCCAAAGCCCTGCGGCAGTAAAGCCTGCAACGATGGAAGCATCCGCCTTCAAAACAAAACTAACAATCCAACATCCGACGACCCAGCCAAAGGTGGCACAGGCACGCAGTGGACCGAACTCCCGCTTGGCATTCTGAAGCTGCGAAAAAACGATACTGCTCGTGATGCTCCAGACAGGAGTCATCACCAGCGCCTGGATCTGCGCACAAGCCAGAGTCAGCCAATCAGCCCAATGCCATTGCAAGGACAAGCAGGTCAACGTCATGGTCAATCCTGTCAACAAGGCCAGCCAGCGCAGCAGGCGCGTGGGCGCCATCCGCTGATCCGCCAGTGCCCCTACAAATAACGGTGAAATGAAAGCAGCAATGGCCGAAGTGGCCAGCACCCAATGCACCAAATGTCCCTTTCCATAAGCTGCAAAAACATTCGCCAACGGCACATTCCAAATACCCATTGGCATGGCGGTGAAAAAAAAGAGAAGCGCAAGTTTAGCGCGACTGGTCAGGGGAGCAGCATCCACGGGGGTTGGAACGCATAGAAAGCGCCGGATGCCATACTTGTCAAAAGATGCTATCCTCGGGATCAGGCTAGGGAAAGAATATTGGGAATAATCGGCTGTGCGGTAGCTCTCAATTTCGTTCCCTGAAAAACAGTGCCTTGCACGGCTGGACAGTCTCCCCATCTTCCCGGCTCCTTTACAACTCAAACACCATGGAAAACGTCATCATCATCGGCACCGGCTGCGCAGGATATACCGCCGCCATTTATGCAGCCCGCGCCAATTTCGCTCCACTGATCTTATCCGGCAACATGCCTGGAGGCCAACTCACCACGACCACAGAAGTGGAAAATTTCCCTGGCTTCCCCAATGGCATCATGGGGCCTGAGCTGATGATGAACATGCAGACACAGGCCGAGAAGTTTGGCTCCCGCATCGAGTACACCCTCGTCAGCAGCATCCAAAAGACCGATGCAGGACATTTCCAAATCACCAGCGACGACGGCACCGTTCGCGAAGCCAAAACCGTCATCGTGGCCACAGGTGCCTCTCCAAAACATCTCGGCCTGCCAAATGAAAAAAGCCTCATCGGCCGTGGCCTCACTAGCTGTGCTACCTGCGATGGCGCTTTCTACCGGAATGTGCCCGTCTGCGTCATCGGCGGCGGCGACAGCGCTTGCGAAGAGGCTAGCTTCCTCACCAAATTTGCCAGTACTGTCTATCTGATCCACCGCCGAGATACCTTGCGCGCATCGAAGATCATGGCCGACCGCGCCTTGGCCAACCCAAAAATCACGCCAATCTGGAACAGCACAATCTGCGAATATCTGACCGACGAAAAAGGCGAAATGAGCGCCGTGATGCTGGAAAATCTAGTCACCGGTGAAAAGAAAGAGCTAGACCTCAAATGCGTCTTTGTGGCCATCGGTCATGTACCAAACGCAGCCTTCCTCGGCGACCTCGTCGATACCGATGAAAACGGTTACATCCTTCAAACCAAAGGCACCCGCACAAAGACAGAAGGTCTCTTTGCCGCCGGCGATGTCGCCGACCACGTCTATCGCCAGGCCATCACCGCAGCTGGGCAAGGCTGTGCAGCGGCATTGGAAGCCGAACGCTATCTAGCAGACATCGGCGTGCATTAAGTCTAGAAGCCAGAAGACATCTTCTAACTAAATCGCAAAAGCATACAGCCATGCTCTTGCGGTGAGTATTGCCAAATACCTCCTGACCCCGACCGAGAACCATCTGCTGAAACTGACCTCTCAAATCACCCAACCAACCGACATGAAACGCTACGCTCTTGGCATCGACTACGGCACCAACTCTTGCCGATCTCTCCTTATCGACCTCGACAATGGCAGTGAACTGGGATCGACTGTGTTCAATTACCCAAGTGGGGAAATGGGCATTCTGCTGGATGCCAAGGACCCCCACGTTGCTCGACAGAATCCACAAGACTACCTCGACGGCCTTGAAGTCATCATCAAAGGCGCCTTAAAACAAGCGAAAGAAAACGATGCCGCATTTGATACCTCTCATGTCGTCGGCATCGGCATCGACACCACTGGTAGCACACCCATCCCGGTCAACCGCGCGGGCACACCTCTAAGCTTGCTGCCAGAGTTTAAGGACAACCTCAATGCCATGGTCTGGCTCTGGAAAGATCACACCGGCTATGCAGAAGCCGCAGAGATCACTCAGCTAGCTCTTGAAATGCGGCCAAACATCATTGCCAAATGTGGCGGCATCTACTCCAGTGAATGGTGGTGGAGTAAGATTCTTCGACTGCGCAGAATCGATCAGGGCGTATTCGACGCAGCTTACAGTTTCGTGGAGCATTGCGACTGGATTCCTGCTGTGCTTGCCGGTAATACCGATCCTCTCACGCTCAAGCGTGGCATCTGCGCCGCAGGTCACAAAGCCATGTTCAGCAGCGAATGGGGAGGCCTGCCTGATAAAGAATTCCTCGCTAAACTTGATCCAGCTCTAGCCGACCTCCGAGACCGACTCTTCAATGAAGCTTACACCTCTGACACCAAAGCTGGAGAACTCTGCCCAGAATGGGCCCAGCGCCTTGGCCTGAAAGCAGGCATCGCCATCGCCGTCGGTGCCTTTGATGCTCACATGGGTGCCGTCGGCGCAGGAATCAAAGAAGGCACACTGGTCAAAATTCTCGGCACTAGCACCTGTGACCTCATGATCTCTCCAGCAAACAAGTCACTAGCTGATATCCCTGGAGTCTGCGGAATCGTGAATGGGTCTGTGACACCGGGTCATTATGGGATCGAAGCTGGCCAAAGTGCCGTGGGTGATATCTTCCTGTGGTTTGTCAACCATCTCGTGCCTGACAGTTACGGCTCCACCGTTGGTGAAAAGTTTATCAACATGGAAAAAGCCATGGAAGGCAAGAAACCAGGCTTCACAGGCTTGCTCGCACTGGATTGGAACAACGGCAACCGCACGATTCTGGTCGATGTCCGCCTCACCGGCCTTCTACTCGGCCAGACACTGCACACAGAAGCCCACGAAATCTATCGCGCCTACATTGAAGCCACGGCCTTTGGTGCCTTAACAATCATCAAGCGCGTCGAAGAGTATGGTGTAAAGATCGACGAAGTCATCAATACCGGCGGCCTGAGCATTAAAAACGCCACACTCATGCAATGCTATGCTGACATCATCGGCAAGCCCATGAAAGTCAGCCAAAGCGAACAAACCTGCGCCCTCGGTGCAGCAATCTTTGCCGCAACCGCTGCAGGCGAAGGCACTCTGCCCGACCTTCAGTCAAAAGTCACCGCGATCCGTGAAAAGGTCTACATGCCGATCCCAGAAAACACAGCTGTCTATGCCGAGCTTTATGCACTGTACCGCACTCTGCATGACGCCTTCGGAACTGCGGATTGGAATGGAAAAGTCAATCATGTCATGAAGCATCTGCTGGATATCCGCGCGCGACAAAGTTGATGAATTGCCACCCGAACAGAGAAGGACATGTGGACCTTCACCCATGAGTCATTTCATCTTTTGGATTTAAGGATTGAATTTGTAATCGCCATCTCACGTCGCGATTGCTTTAATCGGGGACAAATCAATCCGACTCTCCCGACGTGTTCGAACTCTACCAAGCTGCTACCAGCTCCCATCAACTTCTACTGACACTCCTTTTAATCTTGGTTGTAGGATACTGGGCACTCATCATTTTTGGTGCACTCGACTTTGATACGGATGTGCCAGATGACTTCAATCTAGATGCGGACGGAGATGGCATTCCTGATCTTCCTTTAGCTCATGGCAGCAGCAGCACTGGTGGCGCGTGGCTTACCGCTGGGCGCTTCCTGGGTTTTTCGCAGGTACCCATTGTTGTTTGGCTTAGCTTCATGATTCTCTACTTATGGTTCGGATCACTGGCTCTCAATGAATGGTACAACCCCACCGCTAGCGCAGGCCAGGCATTGCTACTGTTTCTGCCAAATCTTTTAGTCAGTCTTATCGTCACCAAACTGACCACTATCCCTGTCGCTAGATTATTCGCAGCTATGGCAGATGCCGACACCGAGGCTGAGGAAGTCATTGGGCGCACAGGCACTGTTGTTTCCATGGAAGTCGATGAGACCTATGGGCAGCTAGAAATCAACGCCAACGGAGCGCCCCTGCTCATCAATGTCCGCACTCTCCCCGATAAACCCACACTCAATAAAGGCGCATCCGCCCAAGTCACCTCCGCAGGTCCAGACAATGTCTTCTACTACATCGAATCCATCTCCCAGATTTCTGAAACTAACCACTAACCACTAACCACTAAACACTCCCTACCCATGCACACCATCCCTCTCGCCATTCTCCTCGAAGGTAGCCTTCTTGTCGGAGCTATCATTGTCGGTATTTTTCTCGGCGTCTTAATTCTCTTCTCGCGCTTCTTCCGCAAAGTCACCCAGGGACAAGCCATCGTGCGTAACGGCATTGGTGGGACCAAAGTGTCTTTCAATGGCATGATCGTCATACCCGTGGCACATCAAGCCGAGTACATGGACATCTCCGTCAAACGTATCGAGATCGAACGTAAAGCCAATGAAGGCCTGATCTGCATGGACAACATGCGCGCTGACATCAAGGTCGCCTTCTTTGTGCGTGTGAACAAAACCCCAGAAGATGTACTGCGCGTTGCTCAGTCCATCGGCTGTGTGCGTGCAAGCACCGTGGACACGATCCGTGTGCTCTTTGACGCGAAGTTTTCTGAGGCTCTGAAAACTGTGGGCAAACGGTTCGACTTTGTCCAGCTCTACAATGAACGAGATACTTTTAAGAGTGGCATTTTAAAAGTTATTGGTACTGACTTGAATGGATTCACCCTTGATGACTGTGCTATCGACTTCTTGGAACAGACTCGCCTGGAGAACCTCGATCCAGACAACATTCTGGATGCAGAAGGCATCAAGAAGATCACTGAACTCACGGCAATCCAGGCCAAGCTGTCCAACAACATCCAACGCGACAAAGAAAAAGTCATCAAACAGCAAGACGTGCAAGCACGTGAAGCCGTGCTGGAATTAGAACGTCAACTCGCCGAAACCGAGGCCAAGCAGAAGCGCGATGTGCAGAGCGTCATTGCACGGGAGGAAGCTGAAACCATGAAAGTTCAGGCAGAAGAGCGCCTCAAGTCCCAGCGCGCTAACATCGCCGCAGACGAAGAGCTCGCGATCGCTACGGAGAACAAAGACCGCCAGGTTCTCGTCGCCCAGCGTAACAAAGAGCGCACCGATGCCGTCGAAATCGAACGCGTCACCCGTGATCGCGATTTGGAAATCATCGACCGCGAGCGCCAGACCACCTTGAAAGGCATCGAAAAAGAAAAAGCCGTCGAAATCGAGAAGAAGAATATCCAGGAGGTGATCAAAGACCGCGTGATTCTGGAGAAAACTGTCGTCGTCGAACAGCAAAAGATGAAAGACGCCGAAGCCTTTGCCACCGCTGATCGTGAGAAGCAAGTCGCCCTCACCAACGCGGAAAAGAACGCGCAGGAGCAGCTCATTCAGAAGATCAAAGAAGCAGAAGCCTCTAAAGAAGCCGCACGCCTCGCTTCCGATCAAGCTGCCTACACCTCGATCAAAGCCGCTGAAGCCTCCAAGCAGTCTGCCGAACTCCATGCGCAGGAGATACTCACCCTGGCCGATGCACGTCAAGAATCTGCCGTGAAAGATGCCTCCGCAGAAAAATCCCTCGCTGAAGGTAAGACCGCTACATCCGCCGCTACGGGACTCGGTGAAGCCCAAGTCTCCATGGCCAAAGCTGAGGCCTCTCAGAAGCAGGGCACCGTCGATGCCGAGATCACGCAGCTTAAACTTGCTGCGGAAGCCGATGGCATCACCAAGAAAGCCCAGGCCATGAAACTCCTCGAAAATGCCGGACGCGAGCACGAGGAATTCAAGCTTACGCTGGAAAAGGACAAGGCCATCGCCCTGGCCGAGATCCATATCCAAAAAGACATCGCTGCCGCACAGGCCGGTGTGCTCGGAGAAGCCATGAAGTCGGCCAAGATCGAAATCGTCGGTGGGGAAACGCAGTTCTTCGATAAGATCACCAATGCCATCGGCAACGCCCGCGCCATCGACCGAATGGTCGAAGGCAGCCGCACGCTTAGCGATGTAAAGGAGACCTTTTTCAATGGCGATCCTGAGTATTTCAAAGCTCAGTTAAAAACCATTGTCGATCAGTTCGGTCTCACTTCTGAAGACACCAAGAACCTGACTTTATCAGCCTTGTTTGGTAAATTGATAGGACTGAACCCTGACGCCACCACGCTGAATAAGCTCACAGGCATGATCGGTGCCGCATCACGATTTGGTCTCACGGATCAAACGGTGGCTGGATTGCTTACCGCCAAGGCCGTGAAGAAATGAACGCCACCATGAATGCGAACCATTCAAAGATGCGGAACCCCGTTGGGGTTCCGTGTTTGCGGGGGAGGTTTGACGGACCACATCCAGGGGAGCCTCGCCTAGGCTCGGCGTCCCTTGGGATACATTCGATTTGAAATCCATTGGGTTTCCTAACCTTTAACCGACATCGAATGAACGACTCACCTGCATTAGAAGAAAAGTCAGCAATTCTGAACCCTGCAGGCAACTACGCTGCTGTGATTGCTAAAGTTTTTTGGACCGTGCTTGCGATCTTTTTGTCTCTCGCGTCATCCTCGAATTCGCCAGGGTCACATTATTGGTTTTCGCTCATTTAATTGGTTTTCTCATCTTGATCTGGCACAACAAACATGGCTGATCCTACACCACCTCCCGCAAACTCATCTCCTCAGCTCGAAGCTGGTGCTTACGAAGTCATTCGTCAGCGGCTGAACAAACACGGCACTGAACTCCAACGTCGGCTCGATCTTCTCAACAACGATCGCAAAGGCGAGTTCGGCGGCATTGAGACGGCGCTGCTCACGACGACGCGTTTAACAACGGACAATAACTGCGTGCCGAGGGATATGGCGGCGATTGGGCCTAAACGCTTTTTGTTTGGCTACAATGTCCACCTCGGGCTGCGTACAACGATGAAGATCGAGGATGTCTTCGCGGTGGTGGACTATCAGGATGCTGATCACGGCTTTCACACCAACAAAGACAGCATTCTCGGCGACGCGCAATTCACGGAAGACTTCGCCTATCTTTACGGCTATTACAAACACGCCACGTTCCTGAAGTTTCACCGAATCGGGCCGCATCTATATATGGGCTTTCAGGTGGGGCAGCGGGCCACAGAGGTGAAGACCTTCAAATGGCTCGTCGATGACGAGAAAGGCACGCTGAAGTATCTCGGCAATCGCAGTGACCACGAGTTCGTTTTCCCCACACCGCAGGAATTCGCCTGGAAGAAGGCCACACGCGACATGTATCGCCATGGCGAGCATCCGCACATCAGCATCGAAGATCGTGTGTTCGTCGAGACCATCGGCGGAGACCTCACGGTCAAAGTCGAAAATAACACGGCGACAGGTCGCGGTATCTACAACGAGCTTGTCGATAACAAAGATCAAACACTCGATGATGCCGAAGTGCACTATGCCATCGTCGGGAATCTCATCCTGATGAAGGTGCTGCCGTATCAGGAGAAGACGTGGCGACATCTCGTCTTCAATGAACGGACCAGAGAAGCGCATCGCATTGATAGCATCGCAGAGAGTTGTGTACTGTTACCCGATGATCACGGCATTCTCTTCCCTCACGGCTATGTGCTGCAAACGGGTGAGGTACGCCGCTTTGACACGGGTTTACCACCGATGCGTTTTGAGAAGCGCATCTCAGCTGCCAATGGTGAGGACACGATGTTTGTCTTCTCGCATCTGGAGAGCGGATCCTATCTGCTACTCAGTTACAATCTGATCACCCAGAGCATCGCCACGCCACAGCCATGTCATGGCTTCAGCCTCTTTCCCACGGGCGAACTTGTGCTCTTTGATGCAGACGCGGAACCACGCAAACATCATGTGGTGCAGGTCTGGCGCACGCCTTTCCTCACGGCTGATGTCAGCGCTTCAAAGGCCTCACAGACTTTCCTGAGCAAGATCGGCAATGCAGAAATCGTCAGCGCGATGGCCGAGTGCCGGGGCGTGCTGACCCTACTGGCGAAAGACGATTCCTTCTCAGGTCTCTACGTCGAACTTGTGCGTTCTTGTGGCGACATCGCCGACAGTTACTTTTGGGTAGGCAATGCGGAGGCGCATGATCTTAAAAGCACACTCATCGAGGTCAAAACAACCGCTGAGGCAGCACTAGGCGAGTTTGAAAAAGTGCGCCGCATGAGGAAAACGGCGGCAGATCAAACCTCCGCACTGCAAGAGAAGACGCTGAAATCTCTCGACTCTGCAGCGAATACGGACCCTGATGACATCTTAGGTTTTGTGCAGCTCTTGACGACCCTGCGTGAACTGCGCGGTCAGATCATTTCTCTGCGTGATGTGCGCTACACAGAGGCGGCAGTAATTGATCAGTTGGATCAATCCGTGGCCGAAGGTGCGGATAAGCTCAGCACAAAATGCGTGGCCTTCCTACTGAAGCCAGAAGCGCTGAATCCGTATCTCCAACAAATCGCCGAACAACAAGCACGAGTGCCGACTTTGGCGAAAGTCACTGAGGCACAGGACGTCGAGCAGGCTCTGGCTAAGTCGAGCAGTGAGCTAGAGATGCTGACCACGATCGTCAGTGGTTTAAAGATCCAAGATGCCACTGAGACCACACGCATCATTGAGGGCATCAGCACCCTTTTTGCGCAGCTCAATCAAGTGCGCAGTGTGCTGCGGAACCGCCGCAACGATCTAGCGAAGACGGAAGGTTCAGCTCAGTTCCAAGCCCAGTTAAGCCTACTCAGCCAAAGCGTGCTGAACTACCTCGAAGTCGCGACGACGCCTGGCAAGTGTGACGAATCACTCACTCGGGTGCTAGTGCAGATCGAGGAGATGGAGACCAAGTTCTCTGATTTCGATGATTACGCTGCTGAGCTTCACAAAAAGCGTGAAGAGGTGCAGACGGCCTTTGAGTCGAGACGTCAAAGTCTCACCGATGCACTGAACCGACGCTGCGGCAGCCTGGGGCAATCGGCCGAGCGCATCCTGACGAGTATTCGCAATCGCCTAGCCAACTTTGCCAAGCCCGAGGAAGTCCATGCATGGATCGCCGCAGATGCCATGGTAGCAAAGCTGCGCGATCTCATCGACGAACTACGCAAGCTCGGCGACAGCGTGCAGGCTGATGAACTGGGAACACGACTGAAAACCGTGCAGCAGGATTCACTGAAGCAGATCCGGGATAAGTCGGAGATCTTTGTCGGTGGAGGTGATTTGATCCAACTCGGTAAGCATCAGTTCAGCGTGAACAAGCAGCCGCTGGAGCTAGCTATTTTACCACGCGATAACGGCCTCGCCTATCACCTCACTGGAACGCGCTTCTTTGAAAAGGTCGAAAGCTTAGAGCTAGAGACGCAGCGCGCTGTGTGGGATCAGGCCGTCGTTTCTGAAGATACCACAGTTTACCGCGCAGAGTATTTAGCGTGGCAGATCCTCAAAGATTCTTCAGATCCATCAGACGTCTCCGCCTTCATGGCACAGCGCTACGACGAAGGCTACACCAAGGGAGTACATGATCACGATGCCGCACTGCTACTAAAGCCACTGCGCGAAATGAAGCAGGCGCTCGGCCTACTCCGGCACTCACCTGAGGCGCGTGGCTATGCACGCCTTTTTTGGCATGGCTGGACTGAGGAAACGGAAAAGAAAGTGCTGTTTTCGAGAATGCAATCCAAGGGCAAAATGCGGGAGTTTTTTGGTGAGCAGACGATGGAGGAGGATGCCGATCTTTTGGCTCAGCTTGCTGATTTCTTTGGCAAAAAGATGAGTGGCAAAAACCTCTTGGAGATGGTTGCCAAATGCCTGATGGATGAGTTGCAGACCAAGACTCAGTTCACACGCTCTGCGGCAGCGGTGGAACTGCTGCGCGCCTTTCGGAAGGAGCTGACAGCCAAACGTGCTGCCAAGGATTTTGAGACAACGATCAGCGAACTCACCACACAACCAGCGCTGGCTTTTGAGATTGCTCTAGAATGGTTAACAGCCATGAATCCAACGGCTGATCATGGAACGCTAATCGAAACAGCAGCCATGGTCGTCACCCAGGATCAGCCACCTGCGGCAACACCCACAGAGCCAGCTTCACGCCTGACCATCAGCGGTTTGACTGGCACGCATGGACGGATCAGCGAGGCAAAAATGGAACTCGATTACCATGAGTTCACCACACGCCTGCAAAGCTACGAAACCTCAGTCGTGCCAGCGTTTACGGCCTTCCAAAAGCTGAAACACTCATTGGCAGAAGCGCGGAGAAAAGATCTGCGACTCGATCAGTTCAAAGCAGGCGTGCTCAGCTCATTCGTTCGTAATCGTCTGATCGATCAGGTGTATCTACCACTCATCGGCGCGAATTTGGCCAAGCAACTCGGTGCAGCAGGCAAAGACACGCGCACAGACCGCATGGGTATGTTGCTGCTGATTTCGCCACCAGGTTATGGCAAGACGACACTGATGGAATACATCGCCAGTCGGCTAGGCATTACGTTGGTCAAGATCAACGGGCCCGCCCTGGGACATCAAGTGACCTCACTCGATCCAAGTGAGGCTAGGAATGCCTCGGCGAGAGAAGAAATCGAGAAGTTGAACCTCGCCTTTGAGATGGGTGACAACGTCATGATTTATCTCGATGACATCCAGCACACGAACCCTGAATTTCTACAGAAGTTCATCCCGCTGTGCGATGGCACACGCAAGATCGAAGGCGTCTTCAAAGGCGAAGCAAAGACCTACGATCTGCGTGGGCGCAAAGTGGCAGTCGTGATGGCTGGCAATCCCTACACCGAGGTCGGCGGCAAGTTCCAGGTGCCAGACATGCTGGCGAACCGTGCAGACACCTACAACCTTGGCGACATTCTCGGTGGGCATGAAGAAGCCTTTAAAGACAGCTACATCGAGAACGGACTCACCAGCAATGCAACGCTAGCCCGCATCGCTGCACACAACCACAAAGATGCGTTGGCTGTGCTAAAAATCGCTCAAACTGGCACGCGCGAAGGCGTGGAGTTTGAAAGCAGCTTCAGTGTGGAAGAGATCAATGATGCCGTGACGGTGATGGAGAAACTGCTGCATGTGCGCGAGGTCATTTTGCGTGTGAATCAGCAGTATGTAGCCAGCGCCGCCATGGAGGACGCCTACCGCGTAGAGCCGCCATTTAAACTGCAAGGCAGCTACCGTAACATGAACAAGATCGCAGAAAAAATCCTGCCGATTATGACCGACAAGGAAGTGGCGCAACTTATCGCCGATCATTATCGCGGTGAGGCACAGACGCTCAGCGGTGCAGCCGAATCAAACTTGCTCAAATGGCGCGAGATCAATGGTCTGGCCACAGAAGCCGATCAAGAGCGCTGGATCACAATCAAAAGCACCTTCAAGCGCAATTTGCTCACCGGCGGCGCAGGTGAAAACGACCCGATCAATCGCATCACCGGTCACATGAACGCCTTCACCGTCGGCTTAGAAAAGATCGAGCAAGCGATGAGTAACCCAACGCTTTCTGACCTAACGATGCAGCGCTTGCAGAAAATCATCGAAGGCCTACGTGCCGTGCCAGTGAATGTGGAGATCAAGGTG
This sequence comes from Verrucomicrobiota bacterium, assembly GCA_026397605.1. Lineage (GTDB taxonomy): Bacteria > Verrucomicrobiota > Verrucomicrobiia > Verrucomicrobiales > Verrucomicrobiaceae > Prosthecobacter. Next base: position 14,639 of record JAPLUM010000556.1, read on the forward strand.
CAGCCAGTGGAAAAGCAGGAAGATGGCGGATTGCCAATCGAGGTCAGCAGTGGGGTGGAACAGAAGTAATTGATGCGTTCACCCAACCAAAATCATCCGCGCTTTACACTTTCATTTCAGATCTAGGCAGACTGTGCTGCCTTCGTTATTTTTACAAATTAGGCGACGGTGACTGAGGACGGGCTGGACCCAGCATTTGCCACTGAGGACTTGCACGCGCTGTTGGATATCGAGTTTATCAGTGAGCACTTGGGCGAGCACAAGTTCGCCTTTACTGGTGAGCAGCAGTGCGTGGCCTTCGGCGGTGATGAGTCCGGTGCCTTTGTCGATCTCGGTGTTTTTCCAGAGGCTCTGGCCGGACTTGAGATCGAGCAGACGCAGGTCATTGGCTCCACGGACTTGGTCATTGAAGACGAGCAGCTTGTCAGGCCCCACGGGCAGGCCACTGTGGAAGAGCAGGCCGATTTCGCGGTCGCTCCAGACTTCAGTGAGGGCATGTTCGTCGGCTTTCAGGACGCGGGCTCCCATGTTGCTGGTGTGGGAGATGAAAAGAGTGTCGCCACTGACGACAGGGGTAGCGCAGTTGCAGAAGTCTCGGGTCTCGGTGGCGTGGCGGGCTAGCAGCCTACCATCGGCGGGTGCGCGGAGTTCTAAGGCTTGACCTTTGAAGAGGACGAGAGTGTCTTTGCCATTTAGCTTGCTGATGAGGGGCGTTGCGTAGCCAGCTTCGCCCTCTCCAGTTTGCCAGATGAGTTCGCCGGTGCTGGCTTTCAGACAGGCGTTGGATTTGCCCGCGCCACCGGCACCGACGTCGAGGTAAAGGCGATCTTCGGCGATGAAGGGGCTGCTGCTGTAGCCATAGACGGGGCGCTTGCCGCCGAGATCATTGACGAGGTGTTTTTGCCAAAGCACAGAGCCTGTTTCGGCATTGAGGCAGAGCACATGGCCGTCTCGGCTGATGAACCAGGCCTTGTCACCGACGATGGTTGGTGTGGAAGCTGGGCCATATGGGACGATGGACATCTCGTGGCACTTCGTGGGCACGGCATAGCTGTGCTTCCAGATCGGCTTACCGGTATCTAGATCGAGACAGACGAGGGTGTCTTTGTCGGCTCCATCATTGCCTGCGCTGTAAACACGTTGCCCTATTACAGAAAAAGAGCCGAGCCCTTTGCCAAGCTCGGCTTTCCAGAGGACCGATGGCCCGTCGGCGGGCCACTTCGTATTCCACCCCACTTCTGGGGTAGTGCAGTCACCACTCGGCCCCTGGTAGCGCGGCCAGTCGGACTCGGTGGCAGGAAGGTTAGTCGGCCAGACGAGACTGGTAGCTTTACTTTCGGTGGCTTTGGGCTTGGGAGCTTCCTCCACAAGTGGGGCGCTGTCTTTCGCTGGCAGTTCAATGACTTCAGGTGAGGTCTTTTTTCCATCTCGGCTCTCTCCTCCGAGGGCAATGAGCTTGCCTTTGCCTCCGCTGACGAGGCGGTGGAAGAAGCGTGGGTGCTGGAGTTTCACGAGCGGTGTCCAGCCGCTGTCACGGAGTTCCAAGAGCACGCCGGCTGCACCACTGGCGAAAAGCCGTCCTTCATGCGAGACGGCAGCGAAACCAAAGCCGCCCAATTTGTCAGAAGGTAACTTTGGCCCCTCGGTCCATTGGCTAGTGGCGGTATCGAGCACGGAGACGAGAGTGACGATGTCTTCGTCACTGTCCATGCCGCCGATGGCATAAAGCTTGGTGCCGATGAAGTGGACGGCGAGGGCACGGCACTCAAATGGCTGCTTGTGCGTCTGCCAGGTGGCGTCGGATTTGGCGAGATCCAGCGTGAGGTAGGTGTTGTGCCATTTCAAATCGGAGTCGCCCAACAGCGCCCAGCCACCGATGACATAAAGCGTTTCGCCAATGACGATGCTGTCATGGCTGGAGCGGCGCTCTGGTAGCTTTGGCAAAGCGTGCCACTGTTTGTCAGCCATGTCATAGCGTGCCGCAGTCTCGCTGGACCAGAGATCCTGCTTTTCACCTTTCGCATTTTTCGCGGCCATGCCTCCGATGCGGATGACACCTTTCTCTGTGGCGACGAGTGAGGCACCCTGCGCTGGTTCATCTTTGGCCAAAGCTTCCCACTCCGCCATGCCAGCCTGCCAATGAAAGAAGTCGCCATGCACTTCGTCTCGATTGTACTTATGCCGCGTGCCGCTGTGACCGCCATAAATATAGACGCTGCCATTTTCTGTAGCTGCCGCGCCGAAGCTGGCGACGGGCAGTGGTAAATCCGGTGGTGCTTCCGCCAGAACAGCCGAAACGATAAAGAGGAAAAGGAGAATTTGTTTCATATAGGGAAATCTAAATTACGCTCAGACTTTACGACTGCTAACGGTCGTTTGCGCCGATGTGTCGGCGAGTTGACATAGATAATTGCGATGTCGCAAATGACCGTCAATTCCAGTCAAACGAACCGCAGCGGAATCTTAGTGGCATGACGATGATCCGTGCCACATGAATATACGACCTCATTTTTACTTCCTGTTGTTTACCACACTTTCACCCCTCTGCGCTCAGCACGCAGCTTCACCGAGGATTGCCGAAAGCACTGAGAATGTAACACTTCCTGAAATGATCATTGTGGCCACTCGAACGGAACGTCAAGCCAAGGACATCGCTGCATCCACAGCAGTCATTGATCAAGATGACAGCATCTTCAGCCTAGCAACCTCCATGCGTGATTATCAGCGTTATGAGCCGGGGGTAAGCTTGCCTTTTGGTGTCGGTGGACAGGGGCCTGGACGCAACAGCCGCTCGGGTTCGCAAAGCATCAATATCCGAGGCCTAGATGGCAATCGAGTGCTCATGCAGGTGGACGGCATCCGCCAGCGCGACCTTTTTACCTTTGGCAATACGACGAGTGTGGGCCGTGATTACCTGGATGTGGATGCGCTGAAACGTGTGGAGATCGTCAAAGGATCGGCGTCATCCTTGTATGGCAGTGATGCCCTGGGCGGTGTGGTCTCCTTTGTGACCAAAGACCCTGCTGACATCATCGGTGATGACGGGAACGACTGGGGTTTCGAGTCAACGACACGGTATCAAAGCATGGATGAGAGCTTTGGGCAGAGCATCGCTGGAGCGGTGCGCGGCGGAGCCGTAGAACTGATGCTGCTCTACACGCAACGCCAGGGTCAGGAAATGGATAACCGGGGCAGCTATGCGCCAGATCCGATGGATTGGGAAAGCCACAACTGGCTCGCTAAACTCGTCTGGAAGTCGAATGAACGAAACACCTTCAAACTTACGGGCGAGTTCTATGAACACACGAGTGAAAGTGATCTGGTTAGCTCACGCCGCACTGTGGTTGCTGGTCCTTCGAGATTCCGAGTGAAAGAACTGCTGCTCGATGATGAGCTGACGCGCTATCGAGTCAGTCTAGGTCATGTGTTTGATGCTAGTGATCTCGGCTGGTTCTTCGAGAAGCTAGACTGGAACATCTACTATCAGGACAGCCGCACCACCGAACACATCGAAGAAAATCGTGACCGCGTGCTACCGACCGTACAGGATCGTTTTCGCGTGAGGAATCACCTCTTTTCACAAAACCATCTCGGCGGAGCACTGAATCTGATGAGCGAGTTCGAAGTAGGACGTTTCAAACATCAGCTCAGCTATGGTGGCGAGATTATCCAGAGTTTCAGTCG
>JAPLUM010000882.1 GCA_026397605.1 Verrucomicrobiota bacterium
TGCCAGTCTTAGCCGTCATCAATAGACCTGCCAGTGCTAGCAGACTCAAGCCGCCGAGAAGCCAATCGCCTCGAGCATACAGAACCAAAAGAGCTGCAGAAAGTCCCAAGATTAAACTGCCACCCTCATGAGCCACATCCAAAACACGCAGCATGAAGCTCAAGCGCTGATACTTGCGTAGCGCGATGATCTTCATGAAGTACGAATAGGCCGTTCGTAAGCCAAAGAACACCACCATAAAGACCACGATCGCCAATAAAATATTTGTCCCACGAATGAAGACAAATCGCTTGAGCTGTAGGCCTAGATCTTTCCAAAAAGAGGCTCCTGTGATCTTCATTTCTCCTAACTGATGTTGTAACGCTGCAGATCGACTGGTCACCTCATCCAAGCGACCTTGAAAGGACTTGCGGGTATCACTCAAAGCAGTACGTAGTGCCGCATCCGGGGTCTTGGTAGCCTTGACCTCGGCCAACAGTTTATCGATTTCTGCCACAGCACGTTTTTCCTGCTCTTCGCGTTCTCGTAACCGGATCAATTCTTCTTCCAACTCCTGAAAAGCCCGCGACTTTTGGGTCAGCGTTCTTAAGTCGGCAAAGATAGGTGTTAACAGATGACTCATCTCATCCTGAATGCTAGGCGGCGCCGCTTTCTGAGTCGGACTGCTGGACGCACTCGTCGATTGTAAGCCTGTGACCAGCACTGTAAAATCACGCTCTACTTCTTGGCGACGTCTGTCCGCTGCTGATTCCACCTTTGCAGGAGTGGCAACGGTCGTTGGAGGCTCAGGGACCTGCGCAAGACTAACAACCTCTGCTGCGACCAGCAGAAATGTCGCAAAATACCACCTAAAAAAAGCATATCTCATGCGCACAATTCAATGCGTTCTGAAACTTTAGCAACTATCGGCACAAAATAGCCTTGTGGGTTTTAATCTGGGCGAGCACACTGTTTTTCCCATGAAATTAAATTTCCTTATATTTGCCGCAGCTTTGTGCGCCATCAGTGGCTTGCAGGCTCAAACGACCTCTCCAGCAGCTACTGCTGTAGCTAAACCAGCTGTCGTTTTACCAACTCAGGCACCAGACGTCGCCGCTCAAAAATTCGGCCCCGATGGTAAAGTAAATCCTGGCTTTGTGGCCTCTCATGAGCGCTTTGTTAAGATTGCCCAAGAGGGAAAGGCTAAGCTTGTCTTCCTCGGTGACTCGATCACTGCTGGCTGGAGTGGTAAAAAAGACATTTGGGACAAGGCTTTCGGGCAATACACTCCTGCGAACTTCGGTATCGGCGGTGACCGAACTCAGCATGTTTTATGGCGCATTCAAAACGGCGAACTCGATGGCATCAAGCCGAAGGCGGTGGTGCTGATGATCGGCACGAACAATTCCGGCGCTGATAGTGCTGAAGGGATCGCCAAAGGCGTCACCGTCATTGTCGAGACGATCCGTGCGAAGCAACCACAAGCGAAGATCCTGCTGCTGGCTGTCTTCCCACGAGGCGACCGCCCCTCTGGCAAGCTAGGGTTGACTAACGAAAAGCTTAAACAGGTCAATGCCATCATCGCAAAGCTGGACGACGGTAAGAATATACACTTCCTAGATATCGGTTCCAAATTCCCACAACCTGATGGTGCCCTTACCAAAGAAGTCATGCCGGACTTCCTCCACCTTGCCGCCGCAGGTTATCAGATCTGGGCAGACGCAATCAGCCCGAAGCTGGCGGAATTGATGAAGTAAGACCTCGGCGGAGAACCAAGGCGCTGGCGTTTTGACCCTCACGCTGTTGAACTGAAAATCGGGCACACCCAATCCATCATACTGCAATATTCGGCGGTTCTGCTTCGTTGCGCAGAGTTCACTTTATGAAACGTCTTTTCCCTCTCTTCTTTCTCACGCCCAGTTTGCTGCTTGCTGAACTGAGCCTGCCACATTTCTTCAGCGATCACATGATCCTCCAACGTGAACGCGCCGCCGCGATCTGGGGGAAGGCGGATGCGAATGCTGAAATTAGCATCACTTTCAGAGGCAAGTCTGCGTCGGCGAAAGCGGGCGCGGATGGCAAGTGGCGTGCTCAGATCGAAACGGGTGCCGCGGATGCAAACGGTGCTGTGCTTAGCATCACCGCAGGTACTGAGAAGCGAGAGATCCAAGACGTGCTCGTCGGTGAGGTGTGGTTCGCTTCAGGTCAATCCAACATGTATTTCACCATGAATCGTCCTGCCGAATATGCGGCACTGATTGCGGAGTCGAATCATCCTGCGCTGCGGATGTTTAATGCACCACTCGTCACCTCGGAGGAGAATCAAGATGACATCGATGGAACATGGACACTGACGACGCCAGATGCAGTGCCTGGTTTTTCAGCGGTGGCGTTTTTCTTTGCACGGAAGTTGCATCTGGATCTCGGCATTCCGGTTGGTGTGATCAAGTCCGCTTGGGGCGGCAAGCCAGTGGAAACCTTCACGAGCCGCGAGGCACTGAACACGCTGCCAGGAACGAAGGCATTGGTGGATGCCATGTTGAAAGACGAGGCAGTCTATGATCAGGCCAAGGCACAAGCGGCTTATGAAGCTAAAATGGAACTATGGAAGACCACCATGGCTGCGGCCAAGGGCAAGTCTGCTGAAGAGCGCAAGCGTCTGCCCAAGAAGCCTGAGGCACCGAAACGTCCGATCCTAACCGAAGGCAAACCGGGCGTGCTTTTCGCGGCGATGATTCATCCCTTCACTGGATACACCATGCAGGGAGCCATCTGGTATCAAGGTGAAGGCAATGCAAAAGGTGGTGCTGTGCCTTATGATCAAACACTGCCCCTCATGATTAATGACTGGCGCAAGCGCTGGGCAGACGATTTCTCATTCTACTATGTGCAGCTGGCGAATTATCATGCGCCTTCTATAG
>JAPLUM010000564.1 GCA_026397605.1 Verrucomicrobiota bacterium
GGAGAATGGTCGTCGAATATGACGGCATCCATCCATCAGGAACGGTTAAGGATGGTTCCATTCAACTGGAAGCGGGCGATCATGAGTTACGCTATGAATATTTTCAAGGCGGTGGCGAGATCGCCGTCTTTGCAGCTTGGAAAGGGGCCAACTTTGACATTACCCCATTATCTGCTTGGCAGCCTGAGAGCATCAAAAAAGCCGGCAAAGCCAAGAAGCAGGTCGATTTTCCGCCTATCCCTCTCGCTGTGGCGGAAGAACCAGTAATCTATCGTAACTTCATCCAAGGTGCTGGTAATCGTTCCATCGGAGTCGGTTATCCAGGAGGTATCAACATCGCCTGGAGCGCTGAAAGCATGAACTTAGCATTGATCTGGAAGGGTGCCTTTATCGATGCCTCCAAGCACTGGAATTCCCGTGGGGGTGGTCACCAGCCGCCTCTAGGTTATGATGTGCTGCAGCCTACCGGCGAGGTCACGCCTGCCTTCTTTGTTTCAGAAAAGCCAGATGCCTCATGGCCAACTTGGGATAAGGCCAAGCGCTACGAAGGCTTTGCTTGGAAAGGCTACACGTTAGATGCACGGCGCAGCCCTACCTTCCGCTACACTTGGCAGGGGCTACAGATCGAGGAAAGCTTCACGGTCTCAGGAGATGGAAACAAGCCAGATGGAAAAGCGACACTCGTTCGTCAGGTGAAGATTGATGGCACGCCGCCAGCGAATGCTTGGTATCGTCTCGGTACAGGCTCATTCGAAAGCAAAGAAGGTGGCTTTGTCACCAAAGGCGTCAAAGCCTTCAGCATCAGTGCTGAAGGTGCTCAAATGGTAGGTCAAAATCTAGTCATTCCCGCCAAGTCTGGAACTCTCACCATCACCTATCAGTGGGCACAGTAATCCTTGGCCATTTCACGCTCATGAAACGTTTTTCTCTCTTACTTGCCCTTTGCGCACCTCTTCTTGCGGCTGATCCAGTCGAATCTGATTTCTACAAAATCACCACCTTTGAAACCCCGAAGGAAACTGCCATGGAGGTGGGTTCTATCGACTTGTTGCCAGATGGCCGACTGATCATGGGTACTCGTCGTGGGGAGATCTGGATCGTCAGTGGTGCCGGTAGTAGCGATCCGTCGGCTGTAGGTTACAAGCTCTTTGCCAGCGGTCTGCATGAAGTCCTCGGCATCGCCTACAATCCAAAGGATAAGAACATCTACGCCACCACTCGCTATGAGATCACTCGACTCAAAGACTTGGACAGCGATGGCCGTGCTGACGTCTTTGACAATGTTAGTGATGCTTGGGGCGTCTCGGGTGATTACCATGAATACGCCATCGGCAGCCGATTTGATAAAGTGGGAGATCTCTGGGTCACTCTTTGCCTGACGGGCTCATTTAGCAGTGCTGTCCCTTTTCGTGGTTGGGCTGTTCGGATCAAGCCAGATGGCACCATGGTTCCTACCTGTAGCGGTATTCGTAGCCCTGGCGGTCTCGGGTTTGATGCAGAAGGAGAAGTTTATTACGTGGACAATCAAGGTCCATGGCATGGCTCATGCACCCTTCAGCATCTCGTGCCAGGTTCATTCCAAGGCCATCCGGGGGGCAATGAATGGTATGCATTGGCACCCAACATGGGGCCACGCCCGATGGATCCAAGTCCTGAAGCGTTTCAGGAAGGTCGTAAACGTAAAGATAGTCGTCCAGGTGGCGATCCTGGCCGCATGGTGAAAGAGCGTGAGCGCATCAAAGAGCTGCTGCCACCTGCCGTCTATCTCGTGCATGGAAAGATCGGTAACTCAGCCAGTGCCATCATTTGCGACACCAGCGCTGGTAAGTTCGGCCCATTTACGAATCAACTCTTCATCGCCGATCAGTCCCATAGCAATCTTAGCCGTGTCTTTTTGGAAACGGTCAATGGCATCAAACAAGGCGTCGTCTTCCCGTTCCGACTCGGTTTCGCCAGTGGTCTCATTGGTGGACGTATGGATGAAGAAGGTCGTATTTTTACAGGCGGCAGTGATCGCGGCTGGGGCGCGCGCGGTGGTAAGCCTTACTGCTTTGAAAAGTGTGAATGGACCGGCAAGACGCCCTTTGAGGTTCATGAAATGCGCGCCAAACCAGATGGCTTTGAGCTGACATTCACCGAGCCTGTCGATGCGAAAACAGCAGCAGATCTCAGCAGCTACTACATGCGTGAGTTCACCTATGCCTACCGCGAAGCCTACGGTGGTGATGAGATCGACGAAATCTTACCCACAATCACCTCCGCAGAAGTCGGTGCTGATGGTAAATCCGTGCGCCTGAAAATCTCGCCTCTGACCAAGGGTCATATTCATGAACTACACTTCGAAGGCGTGAAAAACACTTCCGGCAATTCATTGTTGCACAAGGTTGGCTATTACACGCTGAACGAAATTCCGCAGAAGTAGGGCTAAGTGCCGCAGAAAGTTTGATACTCGCAGGCATCTGCGGCAGGCGGAGCCATGTATTCGGGGATGCTGGTGCTGTGGTCGTAGGGCTTTGCTAGGACTTCTAGCAGACGCTGCATGACGCTGAAGTCCGCTCTGTCTGAAGCGGCAGAGAGGGCCTCTTCCACTTGATGATTTCTGGGGATATACGCAGGATTATGGCGGCGCATGAGACTCACGCTTTCCTGCCTTGACTGCGACTGCTGCTCCCGGCGTGCTTTCCATCGTAGCAGCCAGGATTGGAAAGTAGGATCGGTCAAGTCTGGGCTCTCTTGACTGAGCGTGCGGAAGGTATTCGTAAAGTCGGCTTGAGAGGCTTGCATCCATTTTAGAAGGTCATGGATGAGATCGCTGTCATCGGCTTCTTCGCTGAAGAGTCCCAACTTGGCGCTCATGCCAGCCAGCCAATGTTTCTGATAGCGGCTCTGGAAGCTTTGGATGCTTTCATTGGCGATCTCGATGGCCTGTTTTTCATCTTCGTGAAAGAGCGGCAGTAAAGCTTCGGCCAAGCGTGCCAAGTTCCACTGGGCAATGTGGGGCTGATTGCCGTAAGCGTAGCGGCCATGGTGATCGATGGAGCTAAAGACCGTATCTGGATCATAGCTGTCCATGAATGCGCAGGGGCCGTAGTCGATGGTCTCTCCGCAGATGGCCATGTTATCCGTGTTCATGACGCCATGGATGAAGCCAATATGCATCCACTGAGAGATTAACTTGGCCTGCCGTTCCATGACGGATTCGAAAAATGTCAGATAAGAGTTCTCAGATTCAGCCGTCTCTGGGTAGTGCCGCTGGATGCTGTAATCGGCCAGCGTTTGCAGACCTTCCTTACGGCCTTTCGCTGCCGCCCACTCAAAGGTGCCCACACGAATATGACTGGCGGCGATCCGCGTTAGTACCGCCCCAGGGAGTGGTCTCATACGGCGCACGGTCTCTCCCGTGGTGACAACGGCTAAGCTGCGTGTCGTTGGGATGCCAAGCGCGTGCATGGCCTCGCTGATGATGTATTCCCGCAACATGGGGCCGAGCCCAGCGCGGCCATCTCCGTTGCGTGAAAAGGGCGTTTGACCTGAACCTTTGAGCTGGATGTCAAAGCGCTCGCCTGTGGGCGTGATTTGCTCTCCCAGAAGAATGGCGCGGCCATCTCCTAGAGTGGTGAAATGTCCGTACTGATGCCCTGCATAAGCCTGGGCCAAAGGGCGAGCTCCTTCGGGTAACACATTGCCACCGAAGACTCTTGCTTGTCGCTGCAAGACCTCTGGCTTCAGGCCAAGTTCAGAGGCTAAGGGATGATTCAAAATGACAAGCTTTGGGTCCCTGACTGGCTCGGGTGCGTTGGACCTGTGGAAGAGCGTTGGCAATCCAGCATACGAATGCTCAAGCTTCCAGCCTGCGGTAGATTGAAAGCTATCAGAGACGATGGACATGAGATGTTGGTTTTGGCTAGGCTTGGGCTTTTTGAGCAAAGGCATGAATCGTGCGAAGCATGCTGCTCAGTCCTGACTGGCGTGAGGGAGACAGAAGCTGAGCTACGCCACTTTGCGCCAGTGCTTGTTGATCAAAGGTCAGGATTTCAGCAGGGGTTGCGTCCGAGTAAAAATCACAGATGAGTGCAGCTACCCCTTTGGAGATCAGTGCCTCTGCATCCATGTAGAAGTGGGCGTGGCCATCACGCAATTCGGGCTTTACCCAGAGTCGTGAGATGCAGCCAGCCAGCAGATTTTCCTCGACTCGGTATTCCTCAGGCATAGCTGGGTAACGCTTTCCGAGATTCATGAGATGCATGAGGCGTTCTTCAGCGTTGGGCAGCAGATCAAAGGTTTCTTTGAGTTCGTTGGCTTTGTCTTTGAGGCGGGTGGATTGGCTATCAGTGGGCATACGATCAGGGTGCGTGTCTTGTAGCACGCAAAAGGGGTTCTGGCCAATGCTCCTGTTTCTTTTGAAAGAATATCATCGCAGGGAATTCTGAGGGATTTGAATGTGGAAAGCTGCAAACCTTGAAATCCGTTCATTCAGAAAGATAATCTGGCACTCGCAGCACGTTCCAAGGGATAATGGGTGATCGACTCGCGATCACGACTTTGTCTATGAGTGCTGAACCCTCCCCTAATTCCACCGAACAGCTCATCGTGCTGCTCACCCAGCATCAGGAGCAGTTGTTCCGCTACATCTTCTCGCTGGTGCCGGTGGAGGCGGATGCGCGGGATATTTTGCAGGAGACCAGCTTGGCGCTGTTTCGGAAGTTTGATCAGTATGATGCCACGCGGCCGTTCATGCCGTGGGCGTATCGGTTTGCGTATTTGCAGGTGCAAAAGCATCGCGAAAAGGCGGCACGCTCGCTGCTGCTGTTTAGCGAGGATGTGATGGATCTGCTGGTCAGTGAACGCGCCCACATCGAGCCACAGCTCGACGAGCGCCTGCGTCTGCTGGATGGCTGTCTGCAAAAACTCACCGTGCAGGACAAAGAACTCGTCACCAGCCGCTACGCTCAGCGCCACAGCGCTGAGGAAATCATGCAGCGCTTCGATATGAGTCGTCGCACGCTGTTTCGGAATCTCGAGCTGCTCCGTCAGCGTCTGCATGAGTGCGTGACCCGCCAACTTCAAACGGAAGGTCTTGTATGAACCTCGAATCCATCATCCACGCTCAACTCGATGGTGAAATTACGCCCGAACAGCACACGCAGCTCGAAGACCTGCTCCGCGGCGATTGGCAGGCACGGCGTCTGTATCTGGAACTCGCTGACCAGCACGCCAGCCTCCTCCAACAACCCAACCTAGCCACTGGCAGACTCCAAACCAAGACCTCTGTGCGCTCGGTGCCTCCGTGGCTCAAATATAGAGCGCCCGCACTCACCGCTGTCGCTGCCTTCACCCTCGCCTTCATCTTTTGGCCCAAAGAAGACCTCTCTACCGAAGCTACCTCCAGTGGTGTCGCCATGCTCAGCCAAACCATGGATGCCGAGTTCGTGCAAAGCCCACTTCGCAGCGGTGATACCATCACCCCTCGCACGATCAAGCTCACCAAAGGCCTAGCTCAGATCGAGTTCTTCAGTGGTGCGACTGCTTTGATCGAAGGAACCGCCGAGATCGAGATCGTCTCCGCTTGGGAAGCCCGATGCATCTCAGGTCGAGTGCGTGTGCATGTGCCACCTGCCGCGAAAGGTTTCCTCATGCATGCTCCCGGCATGAAGCTGGAGGATCTCGGCACGGAGTTCGCGCTCAATGTGAAGGGTCAAGCCAGCGACGTGCATGTCTTTGATGGCGAAGTCATCGCTCATCAGCGCGAGCAAGCTCCCAAGAGCCTCACTGAAGGCATGTCACTCAGTTCAGCGAAGCAAGCTCTCACAGCACAAGATTTCCTACCCATCAGCGAGCTGCATGGCCTCATCACCCAGCGTCAGCAGCGCCGCTTTGAGCAGTGGCAGGAGTGGTCAAAGCAAGCCCGCACGGATCCGCGCCTCATCGCCTACTACACATTCAAACACTGGGCCGATGATCGCTGGGATCGCATCATCAATAACTTCACCGTGCCGCCGAACAAAAAGCGTGCTGGTGGAGCCGTCGGTGCTCGTTGGACCGAAGGCCGCTGGCCTGGCAAAGAAGCGCTCGAGTTCAAGCGCCCAGGTGATCGTGTGCGCATGAACCTCGATGGCACCTACTCTGCGCTTACTCTGAGTTGCTGGGTGAAGGTGGATAGCGTGGATAAAAAATACAACTCGTTGCTGCTGACTGACGGTTACGACAACGGCGAGCCTCACTGGCAGATCTACGAAGACGGCAGCCTCATGTTCAGCATCATGTATCGCCCAGCCGATGCGATGAAGAGCGCCAAATTCAACCAGATTTACTACAGCAAACCGATCCTCACCGCTGATAGCCTCGGTCGCTGGCATCATCTCGCCGTGACCTACGAAAACACGAACGGTGAGGTCATCCAATACTTCGACGCCCAAGAAGTCGGTCGTGAAATCTCACCGCTCCATCAACCCGGCCGCGACATCGCCTTCGGCCCCTGCGAGATCGGGAACTGGGGCCTGCCCACTCAAAATCACGAGTCCCCCATCCGCAATCTCAACGGTGCCATCGACGAGTTTGCCATTTATCACGCCGTCCTCTCGCCCAGTGAGATTCATCAACAGTTTGAAGCCGGAAAGCCCGAATGAAATCACTCTTCGCGCTCCTTGCCGTCTTGATGGGTGCAGCATCGTTGACAGCACAACCCAACGTCCTGCTCATCATCAGCGACGATTTGAACAACCGCCTCGGCTGCTATGGCGACACCGTTGTGAAGACGCCGAACATTGATCGCCTCGCTGCTCGGGGTGTGCGTTTTGATCGCGCTTATTGCCAGTATCCCGTCTGTAATCCATCGCGATCATCCTTTCTCAGTGGCTTGCGTCCTGACACGACGGGTGTGATGCGCAACAAGACCTCCACACGCGACAATATGCCGGATGCGGTGATGCTGCCGCAGTTCTTCCGCGAGCACGGCTATCGCAGCTTTGCCTCCGGCAAAATATTCCACACAGGTGTGAGCGATGCGCCTTCATGGGACACCGACATTGCTGAGGTCATCCTCACACCGACCAAAGAACAACGCGTCGAAAAAGGCGGCAAGACAGCCGAGGACGCGCGCAAGTCCTTCGAATGGATCAAGGTCAATCTCACCGCGGATCAGTTACCCGATCATCAGGTCGCGCTCGATGTCGTGCGGCTCATCGAAGAGTCACTTAAAGGCGAAAAACCCTTCTTCGCTGCCGCTGGCTTTCGGCGTCCGCATCTGCCCTACATCGCACCGAGCAAGAATTTTGATATGTATCCAGCTGAGGCCATGCCGTTGCCCGATGAGCCGCGCAAGCACCTCGCCGACATCCCGCCGCTCGCGCTGATGTATGACCCCGCGAGCACGCCGAACTCGCACAAAGATCAGCGTGCCGCCATGTCGGCCTACTTTGCCTGCATCACGTTCATGGATGCACAGGTCGGCGTGCTGCTCGATGCGATGGATCGCAACAAACTCTGGGACAACACCATCGTCGTCTTTATGTCCGACCATGGCTATCACCTCGGCGAGCACGGCGGCATGTGGCACAAAGGCAGTGTCATGGAAGAAAGCAGCCGCGCGCCGCTCATCGTCGCTGCACCGGGAGGACAGCGTGGCGTCGCCTCATCGCGGCTCGTCGAGTATGTGGACATTTATCCCACGCTCGTGGATTTTTGCGGACTCAAAGTGCCCGACATTCTCGAAGGCACCAGCTTTGTGCCTCTTCTCAACGTCCCCGAGCGCGAATGGAAACGCGCCGCCTTTTGCCAGGTGCTCATGCCCACGAAACCCACAGACGTCATGGGCCGCAGCCTGCGCACCGAGCGCTGGCACTACATCGAATGGGCCGAGGGCCAAGAAGGCACTCAACTCTACGACACTACGAACGACCTGCACGAATATGTGAACCTCGCGCATGATCCAAAGCACGCGGACACCGTGCGCGAACTCTCCGTGATACTCAAAGCAGGCTGGAAAGCCTCCCAACCGACTCAACCATGAAACCCATCCTCCTAGCTCTCTTCGTTTCGGTATTCGCTCTGCCTCATCGATCATTCGCCGAGCAGCCGAATGTCCTCTTCATCGCCATCGACGATCTGCGAGATCTCAGTGCCTTTCCGAATGCGAAGATGCCAAACCTCGACCGACTCGCGAAGATGGGCATGAAATTCAGTCGCGCCTACTGCGCGGCACCCGTCTGCAATGCCTCGCGGGCTTCTTTGCTCAGTGGTTTGCGTCCCTTCACCACGGGCATATACGAAAACAATGCTGATGGCCGAAAGGTGATCGCGCCTGAGTTGGCGCTGCCTGCCACATTCCGAAAGGCGGGCTACTATGTCTGTGGCGCAGGTAAGATTGATCACGAAAAGTTTGATCAACACGAGCTGTGGGACGCCTGGCAAAAGAACGACGGCAAGAATCCAGAACCCACGGAGAAAGTCGTCGCGGCCAATTTCCTGCGCTCACCGCTCGATTGCGAGGAGAGCGAGATGCAGGACTATCGCATCGCTCAGTATGGGATTGATCAACTCCGAAACAGAAAGCTCAAAACTCCCTTTTTCCTCGCCATCGGCCTGCACAATCCGCACTCGCCATGGAATGTGCCGCGCAAGTATTACGACCAGTATCCGCTGAAGAACATCACGCTGCCGTCTTACCTCAAAGGCGACATCGACGATCTCCCGCCCGCTGGTCAGCACATGGCGAAATGGGCGGGCACGCTGTTGCCAAAACCAGACGGTGATCACGCTGCGATCATCGGCCGCAATAAATGGAAAGAAGCCATCCAGGGCTACCTCGCCGCAGCCGCATTCGCCGATGCACAGATCGGGCGCATTCTCGATGCCTACGAGCAATCCAAACACCGCGACAAGACGATCCTTTGCCTTTGGAGCGATCACGGCTGGCATCTCGGCGAGAAGGATCACTGGCGTAAATTTTCGTTATGGGAGGAGGGCACGCGATCCCCTCTCTACTGGATCGTTCCTGGCATCACGCAGCCTGGCAGCGTCTGTGAGCGGCCCGTCGATTTCATGAGCCTCTACCCCACCCTCACCGACCTCTGCGGCATCCCGACGCCCAAACATGTCGAAGGCCCAAGCATCAAAGCCTTGCTCACGGATCCGAAGGCCGCCTGGGAAACACCCGCCATCACCACCTATCTACCAAACAATCACACCATCCGCTTCCAAGGCTGGCGCTACATCCGCTACGCCGATGGCGGCGAGGAACTCTACGACGAGCAAGCCGACCCCAATGAATGGAAAAACCTCGCCAACGATCCCGCCTTTGCCGCCAAGAAAGCCGAACTCGCCCAATGGCTCCCCAAGGTGAATCACGACGACATCGGCATCGAAAAAGAGCCGAAGTCCAAGAAGAAACCGAAAGTGAAGGAGTAGTCTTAGAGGATGGGTTGAGGTCATCTTCACTCACGTTTGCCCCATTTCATCTGAGCATCCTTCGCTATGAAACGCCTTCTTCTCTTCTCATTCATCGCTTCCATCGCACTCGTGAATGCCGCCGCCCCAAACATTGTCGTGATCAATGCGGATGATCTCGGCTACGGCGATCTGGGTTGCTACGGCTCGAAAGTCATCGCGACGCCGCGTATGGATCGAATGGCCCGTGAGGGTGTGCGTTTTACGGACTTCTATGTGGCATCGCCGTTTTGCAGTCCATCACGCGCCGCTTTGCTAACGGGGCGTCTGCCGGCACGCGCGGGTGTGCCTTACGTTTTGTTTCCCAGTGAGCACACCGGGTTGCCAGCCAGTGAAGTGACCATCGCAGAAGTTCTCAAGTCGGTTGGTTATGCGACTGCTTGTGTCAGCAAATGGCATCTCGGCTGGCGCAAAGAGATGCGTCCACAGCAGCAGGGGTTTGATGAGTTCTTCGGCCTGCTGCACACCAACGACACGGAGGAATGGAAAGTCGGACAACCATTCTTGCAACTCAGCATGTTCGAACCGCTGCAACTCCGCGACGGTGATCGCGTCGTCGAATCACCCGTGGATCAGGCGATGCTGACACAACGCTACACCGAGCGTGCGGTGGATTTCATCCGGCGAAATCGCGAGCGGCAATTCTTCCTCTACCTCGCGCACACGATGCCGCACATCCCGCAATACGCTTCGCCCGCTTTTGTCGGTAAATCGAAGGACGGCATCTACGGCGACTCGATTGAGGAACTCGACTGGAGCACGGGGCAAGTGCTGGACGTGCTGAAGGAACTCGGCCTCGACGAAAAGACGCTGGTCATAGTCACCTCTGACAACGGAGCCAATCTTCGCGGCAAAAAGCCGAATCCCAACGATCGTTTCCCTGGACGCTCAAACGGCGGCAGCAATGGCCCGTTGTGTGCTGGCAAAGGCTCGACTTTCGAGGGTGGTATCCGCGTGCCATGCATTGCTCGCTGGCCAGGGAAAGTGCCCGGCGGACGCGATGATCAAGTCGTTTGGTCGGCAATGGATTTTCTGCCAACATTCGCCAAGCTCGCCAATGCGCCGCTTCCTGCCGGAGTCACGCTGGATGGCCACGACGCCAGCCACATCCTTTTTGGCAAGCTGTCATCGGAAGAGCCATTCCCAATGGTCCATTACTTCGGCGTGCAACTTCAAGCCGTGCGTGAAGGGCCCTGGAAACTGATCGTTCCCATCACCGAACTGCGCACGACACGTGTGCCAAGCCTCTGGTTCGAACATCAACCCGGCCTCTTCGAGCGCCAGCACCGCCTCTGGCCCAAAGCGACTCTCTACAACCTTGACAAGGATATCGGCGAACAAAACGACGTCGCCGCAGCACACCCTGAAGTAGTTGCCAGACTGTCGGCGAAGGCGGCCACGTTTGATCAGAAGTTTCAGAAGGAGCTATCGCCCGTGCAGTATCTTCCGGGACCGAAGCCGCCGTCACCCGGCCAGATCCGCACCCCATCCGACAACATCGACGCTTGGCTGAAACTCACTCGCTAG
This sequence comes from Verrucomicrobiota bacterium, assembly GCA_026397605.1. Lineage (GTDB taxonomy): Bacteria > Verrucomicrobiota > Verrucomicrobiia > Verrucomicrobiales > Verrucomicrobiaceae > Prosthecobacter. The sequence goes on from JAPLUM010000564.1 coordinate 10,972, forward strand.
ACCAACAAGTGACTTCGTTTTGACATTTCGGTGATCACCGTGAGCTTTGGAGCGCTCACCGATTATTCATCCTCTTCTCATCCAAGTTTATGTGGCAGCAACACTTCAAAGTCATTCTGATCATCATCTTCCTTTTTGGGGTTGGCATCGGGCTCACAATTTTTGGATGGAAGCACGTGCATGACGCTCAAAGGCTCGAAAAAAGCTCTGCGGTTACCGAAGGACGTGTCATCAGCAGTTCCACAGAACGGCTCTCCAGAGGCGGTCAATCTTCGACCGCAGTGGTTGAGTATGTCCCGAGTAACCATCCAGCAATCACCAAGAAATTCTACATCGATAGCGACGACTACCAGACCGCACAATCCACTGGCAAGCTCAAGGTCACTTACCTGCCTGAAGATCCACAGGTCAGCATCGTGACGGATTTTGCCATTCTGCCTTTCCAGATCCTCATCGGTCTCGGCAGTCTCATGATTCTCGCAGGGCTCTTTTGCCTCATTCACGCGCTGTTGAACCGAGCGAAGGTTTAAATCCGCATCATCGCACCATCCATGAAACCCGTTTCCTTCTCCTTCACCCACTCATTTGGAGTGACATTGCTTTCCCTAACTTTGACAATCACATCGCCCGCCCAACAACCAAAGCCCGCACCCACGAAGCTAGCGCCTGAAGTTACGGCTGCCCTCGAATCGCATCTTGGCCTTACTTATGCCCAGTGCGGGGAGCGGCGAATGCAGCTCGATCTTTGGCGACCGAAAGCCAAGAAACCACTTCCTGCCATCATCTGTATCCATGGCGGTGGCTGGTTCAAAGGGGAGCGCTCTGCCATGGCGAATCTCGCTCAGGCCCTCGCCGCGAAAGGCTACGTCACCGCCACCATCAGCTATCGCCTCAGTGGCGAAGCGAAGTTTCCTGCCGCGATCCAGGACTGCAAAGCCGCCGTGCGTTTCCTCCGCGCGAATGCTGCCAAGTTCGGCATCCAATCAGATGCCATCGGCGTCACCGGACTCTCAGCAGGCGGCCACCTCGCTGCACTGTTGGCGACGAGCAGCGGAGTGAAGGAACTGGAAGGTGAGGGCGGCCACGCCGACCAATCCAGCGCCGTGCAAGCCTGCATGGCCATGGGTGCGCAAAGCGATCTCGAAAGCGTCCGCATCGGTGAACTCAGCAGCAAGCCCGACGATCCCTTCTACCGCACCTTTCTCGGCGATTCACAGGCCAAGATCCCGGCAACCTACGCACTCGCCTCGCCACGACATCATCTCGAAAGGACCGATCCACCCCTCGCCTTCATGGCTGGCGAACTCGACGACCCCACCACCCATGCAGACGAGATACGCACTGATTTGGCAAAACTCGGCATCCCGACTGACCTCACGCTGATCCCACAGGCACCACACGCTTTCTTGGGTCAGCAGCGGTTCTTTGATGTCTGCGTGAATGCCTGCGATGCCTTTTTCGCACTTTACTTGAAAGCCCGCACGGAAAAGTAAATCCACTCACCACTGGCACGCTCAAGGTCGTCAGCATGACCGACATCGCTCCTATTACAAGTTCACTTCGGCAGTTTGGCGAAATCAAACTGACAGCAGCCGAGGTCCAGCACGTTTTTATTTTCGACGAGGTGCTCGGTGAAGGATGATGCTAGGGCGTAGAGGCGTTGTTGGCCGTTTTTCTCTTGGTCGATTAGGTCAGCCTCGCGTAGCACGCGCAGGTGCTTGGACACATTGTATTGCGTCAGGTCGAGTGCTTCGGCGATCTCGTTGACGCTGCACTGTTTCTTCATCAGCATGCGGATGATGCGCAGGCGGCTTTCTTCGCCTAGCGCTTTCATCGCGGTGATACAGTTGAATTTCTTCACAGGTGGTTTCTATAACATTTTGTGGCGAGGAGCAAGCTATAGCCTCTCAACTTTGCAGTCACCGGTGGTAGGCTCGCAGACAATTGTGACGTTGCTTGGCGCATCAAGAGTCATGCCGCTTTCAGGAGCCTTATCGTTACTCTCGAGATTTATAGAGGCGGTTTCACCCGCGATACGGTCGCCGGGGCTATACGTCATTTTCAAATGAGCCACTTTGGTCACTTCAGCTTACAGATGTTTTTGAGATGTCGCTCATACGAGGGAAAGTCATCGTGATATATGCGCCAGTGAGCAAATATAATTCGACAAGTGAAAGAGGGGTGTAATATATGCACGTTCTAGCATATACGATTTCCCGCCATCACAATGCTCGTTTCTCTAACTATCATCGCCACGCTTTCCGTTGCTTACGCCAGCGGAGCCAACGCCAATTTCAAGGGCGTGGCTTCGCTCTTCGGCAGCGGCACCACGAGCTATTGGATTGCAGTGCAATGGGCGACGATCACCACGGCGGCGGGCTGTGCGGTGGCGATCTTTGGTTCGAGCACGATGCTTTCAGCATTCTCTGGCAAGGGGCTGGTGCCAGACGCTCTTGTCGCGCAGCCGACCTTCCTTTTCGCCGTGGCAGCGGGCGCGGCCATCGCAAATCTGCTAGCCACACGCCTTGGCTTTCCAGTCTCCACCACGCACATGCTCCTTGGTGGGCTGCTGGGCGCTGGTCTGGCAGCGCAGCCGGAAGCCATAAACTTGGCCAGGCTCTGGGACACCTTCACACGCCCACTCTTACTCAGTCCGATAATTGCGGTCGTTGTTGGTTCCACTCTTTACCTCTTGCTCAAGAAATGGCTGGGCTATTGCTCGGTTTGGGAGGGCTCAGTGGCCTGTCCAATAGTATGCTCATCGCAGTATCTATGGCTGCTGGTGGCCTTATCAGCGCTCGGCGTGTGGCTGAGACATTGGCTCACAAGATTATCGACATGAATCCAGGCCAGGGCTTTGCCGCCAATCTCGCCACCGCCCTGCTTACTACCACTGCCAGTTACCATGGCCTGCCAGTTTCTACCACTCATGTCTCAGTCGGTGCACTACTCGGCATCGGCATCACGACGCGGCAGGCGAAGTGGAAGACGGTCATCCCCGTTCTGCTGGCCTGGGTCGTCACACTGCCCAGCGCCGCCGTGCTCTCCGCTTTGATTTTTAAAGGCGGCCAAATTTTCTTCCCATGAAAACACAAACCCTTGCGCTTTACGCGCTCCTCACCGCCTCAGCCTTTGGCACGCCTACAGGTCTCAATAACATCCCCACCGCAGATACCGTTCCTGACCGCACTGTGGCTGTGCAGTATTTTAGCAGCTTCGGTGGTGGCAATCAGTTTGCTACGGGCGAAACTGGGAAAACATCGCAATGGATGGGATTTAAAACCGGCTGGAGTTTTGATCCCGTTCATCTGGAGTGGGGAATGGATAGCCCTCTAGGCACCGGCGTGAGCGGCCCCTTGCTGTTTCAGACAAAGGCGCGTTTTTCGCCTTGGGAGGATGGCATGTTCGCGGTCGGGATCGCAGGGATCGCCCTTACAGATCAAGATCGCTCTGGAGATCCCTTTACCTATGCGATGCTCTGGCATGATTTCCACTTCGCCCGCTTTCACGCAGGTTATGGTTATCAGACCCATGCCAGCAGCTTCCTCTTTGGCCTCGACCGAACCTGGAAGCTTCTCGACCGTAATTTCAATCTGAACGCCGACCTCGTGCAGTCACGCGATCAGCGGGGGCTCATCACCTCCGTGGGTGCCAAGTATGACCTGAGTAAACATATTGTACTCGAAACATGGGCCAACTTTCCAGATCGTGACCGAGTGAGCGTCATCACCAAGATCAATTTCGTCTTCACCTTTTAATCCCCAATCTATCATCCAATCATGAAATCAATTTTTACCCTCCTACTACTCGCTGCCACCTCATACGCAGACATCAGCCTCATCACCGCACCTGAAGCCAAAGCCCTCATCGAGAACCCAGATGCCGCAAAGCGCCCCATCGTGCTGGATACACGAGGCGGCTACAAAGACTACTTCCGCGGTCATCTTCCAACCGCGCATCACATCAATTTCGACACACTGCGCGGCACCAACGAAGCCGTGCCCGTCCAATACCTGCCCGATGATCTTACCAAGGCACTGCTTATCCGTGCAGGAGTCGATAAAGATCGTCTGCACCTCATTTATGCCACAGGAGATGTGCTGCCGAATGATGAGGTCCTGAGCACGAGCATGGTCGTCTATGTTCTCGAAAAGTTCGGTGTGCAGAACATCCGCGTCCTTGATGGTGGTCTTGCCGAATGGAAGAAGCAGGGCTTTACCACAGTGCAGGACTACTTTGGGAATCCCAAAGGCCATCTCCCCGAGCAGGTCAATTCGAGCATCGCCGCCACCGTGGAAGATGTGCAGTCATTTGTCGGCAAGCCAGGCAATGTCCTCATTGATGCGCGTCCCATCAATGAATTCCGTGGCGAGGACGAAGTCTGGCTGCGCAAAGGCCACATCCCAGGTGCCATCAACTTCCACTGGGCACGGCTTGTCACTCAGGATAACACGCACAAGTTCAAGCCCTACAGCGAAGTGAAGGCCGAGCTGGAGAAGGCAGGCATCACCGCAGACAAAAACATCATCTGTTACTGTGGCACCTCCCGCGAAGGCAGCCTCCTACATTTCTACCTCAAGCACGTCGCTGGTTACCCGAATGTCCGCCTCTATGAAGGTGCCTGGAAGGAATATGTCTGGCTCAAAGGCAAGTCCTTGCCTGCGGAGACAGGTGGTGAGCCTGCGGGTAGATGAGAGATCCTCGAAATGCCGTAGTTGGCATTGTGCTGCAGCACCACCGAGAATATCGGTGGCCTTCACCCTAGCCTTGATCAAGTCTATCTCAATCCCGTGGTCAATTGCTGGATATTCAGCAGGACGTGCAAGTGAGAGATTCAATACGATGATGCGTTTCCATTTTTTATTCTCATCTTCCCTACCATGAATCGATTCCTATTCTTGTTCAGCCTTCTCGTCTCCGTTGCTTCTTTGCAGGCACAAGTGCCGGACCGAGCGACCTACAAATCGCCTTACTCGATCAAGCTCTCCTTTGATGTGAAAGACCTAGTGAGTGATCTGTATCAAGGCAAACGCGCTGATCCGAAGGAGCAGTCGAGCGCTGACTTCAAGGACTGGTATGATGCAGCGAACCAAAAGCGTTGGACCTACTGGGGGCCACCCTCACGACACTACCCTGCGCCGGCCAAGCTCAGTGAACGAAACGCCGAATGGAAGCGCCAGCGAGTCATCGCCGCGGGTATGACGATGGTCGGGAAAGGCTACCAGCATCACCACATTCCAGATTGGGACCCACCCGCCGAGTGGCCGAGCGAAGCCGACAAGAAAAGGCCGGTGGCCAAGGGGCTGGATTGCTCCAATTTCGCTTCCTTTGCTTACAACCTCGGACTCGGCTTCAAGCTGCCAAGCGCTGTCGGCACGCTCGGTGCCATGACCGAGGCCCCCGGCCCAGGAGAAGGAAAAACCACTCCCGTTGAACGCATCGAACTGCCAACGGACTACGACGCCTTTCCCAAACTGCTGCGCACGGGTGACATCCTTTGCATCAAGAACAAAGACGGCGACATCACCCACGTGGTGCTGTGGGTGGGTGATATGGGCAAGTCTCCAAAAAGCGAGCCTCTTGTCCTCGACAGCACCGGCGATAGCGGTGTCGATGCAAATGGCAATCAAATCCCCGACGGCATCTATCTGCGTGCCTTTAGGGCCACGGGTTTCTACTTCAAACAAGCCAGCCACGCCCTTCGAGTGATCCCCGATGATGCCAAATAAAACGGCGATAACTTCGATGAGCACCAACACCCGCCTCGCCCTTCTGCTTCTGTTGGTCATGCCTCTCGGTCTTCGGGCGGAAGAGAAGCCCATCCGTGTAGCCATCTTTGATGGAGCTGGTGTGGGTCCCAGCGCCATTCGATTGATCGCTGCCATTCAAGAGGCGAAGGATCATCCGTTTCAGATCTACCGGATCACCGCAGCGGAGATTCAAGGCGACAAGCTGGCCGAGGTGGATGTCTTGGTTCATCCCGGCGGTAGCGGTGGAGGCCAAGGCAAAGCACTCGGCGAAAACGGACGCAAGGCCGTGAGAGATTTTGTTCACGCAGGCGGCGGCTATCTCGGTGTCTGCGGCGGCGCTTACCTGGCGACGAATGATTATGAATGGTCCCTGAATCTGATCGACGCCAAAGTCGTGGATAAACGCCACTGGGCACGCGGTATCGGTGATGTGCAATTGCAGCTCTCGAAGGAAGGCACGGCCTTCTTCAGCCAAACCGAACCTGTGCTTTCGATCCACTACGCCCAAGGCCCATTGCTGGCCCGCCCCGAGTGGGACAATCCAGACGTTCCGAACTACGAAAGCCTGGCCATCTTCAAAACCGAGATGGCCTTGAAAGGCGCACCTGAAGGTGTGATGGCGCGGACCTCAGCCGCCGTGCGTGCCCAGTATGGAAAGGGCCGCGTCTTCTGTTTCAGTCCGCATCCCGAACTGACCGAAGGCTTGCATCACCTGATCCCGCTGACGGTTCGTTGGGTGGCTGGGAAGGAGTGAATAAACGAGCGCAACGGCTTATTTGCATACTCGATGCGATACGAGCATGAACACTCTTCCATTCAGCATCGGTGACCGATGCCGACGCGAAAGCATTCGGCTCCGAGCTCTTGCTGTGTTTCAAAACAGTAGGGAAAGAGTTACCGCCCGTCTGGAGGGGCTGAGGACGCCGAGATATCTTGCGACGTTTAACGTTGCACTTTTGCTCGGTTTTTGACAGGCTCATGGGCCAACAAGATCAAGACATTGGAGCTTGCTACGCTTAGCATTGAAGTGAGAGAATACAAAAAATGAACGGACGCATCGCCATCACCCTTTTTGCCTATGTCGCACTTTTTGGCGGCTATTCCCAAGCCGCTCCACCGAACATCGTCCTCATCCTCGCCGATGATGTGGGCTGGGGGGATGCTGGATGTTATGGAGCCACGAAAGTCAAAACACCCAACATCGATCGTCTGGCACGAGAGGGGCAGCGTTTTGAAAACGGCCATGCTTCCGCCGCCGTCTGTACGCCTACGCGTTACTCGCTCATCACAGGGCAGTATTCGTGGCGGCAGACCGGAGCGGGTTTGAATAAAGGCGTCTCTAATGGCGAGGCTCCCTTGCTCATCCCCACCACGATGATCACCGCACCCAGATTGCTAAGGCAGGCGGGCTACCGCACCGCGCTCATTGGCAAGTGGCACCTCGGATTTGGTCTGACGAAACCAGATTACAATCAAGAGCTGCGTCCTGGCCCTCTTGAGATCGGTTTTGATGAATACTTTGGCATTCCCGCTACCAATGATCGCATCCCTACCGTCTTTGTGCACGATCATCGCGTGGTGGGACTCGATCCCGCTGATCCGATCTACATCACTTATGATGCTGCTGAGGCCAATGCGCAGGGCATGAGTCCATGGGCTGCTGGGCGCAATCGCATCGGCTGGGCCAAGGGTGGCAAGGCCGCATGGTGGAAGGACACCGAGATCGCCGACACGCTCACCCGCGAGTCCGTGCAGTTCATCGAACGCAGCAAAGAGAAGCCGTTCTTCCTACTCTACGCGCCGCATAACGTCCATGCCCCCGCCATTCCAGGCACACGATTTGCCGACAGCAGCGGCATCAGCAGCCGTGCCGACATGCTGCGGGAGCTAGACTCATGCATCGGCGAGTTGCTCCAGACGCTCGACCGTCTCGGTCTCGCCAAAGACACGCTCATCCTCTACAGCAGCGACAACGGTGCCTATGTGAATGATGAAAAAGGCCACAAGCCCACCGGTCCCTATCGCGGCAAAAAATCCCAACTCTGGGAAGGTGGTCACCGCGTGCCTTTCATCGTCCGCTGGCCCGCCCGCATCCAGCCCGGCGTGGCGAAAGGCCTCGTCTCCACGCTCGACATGCCTGCTACCATCTGCGCCGCAGCCGGGATCAAAGTACCGAAAGACGCCTTGCCCGACAGTTTCAATCTATTGCCCGCAATGCTGGGCGAAAAAGATGCCCCAAAGCGTGACCACCTCATCGTCATGAGCGGCAATGGTGACCTCGCCATTCGCAGCGGTGATTTGAAATACATCCCTGATCTCGCCCTCGCAAATGGCTGGTACGGAGGAACCAAGAAAACCACCAACGCGGCTGCACGTCCCGGTCTCTACGACCTCGCCAAAGACCCCGGCGAAAAACAAAACCTCCTGCCCCAACAATCCGCCGATGCCCAGCGCCTCGCTGATTGGCTTGCGAAAGATCAAGCCGCCGCCGTCACCAGACCAATCCAGTAATCCATTCATGATCCGTTCGAAGACGATTCTCCTACTGCTGTTGGCGCTGCTTTCCACGGCACACTTCACGGCACCTTTAGTTCAGGCTGCGTCTTTGAAGCTCTCTCCAGGTGCAGGGCGCTTTGAGATTCAGCATGATGGGAGGATACTGCCGGTGTGGTATTTTTTGCCGGAGAACGTGAAGGCGGATGCACCGGTGCTCATCGTCATGCATGGCGTGAATCGGGATGCGGATCGATATCGCAATGATTGGATGCCGCATGCTCAGCGATACGGGCTCATTCTGGCAGCACCGGAGTTTTCGCAGAAGGACTTTCCAGAGACGGAAGGTTACTCGCTGGAGTCTAAAGGAGCGTTTGGTTTTATCGAGCCAGTGTTTGATGCGGTCAAAGCGGCGACGGGAAATCGCAGTGAGCGCTTTCATCTCTACGGACACTCAGCGGGAGCGCAGTTTGTGCATCGCTACCTGTATTATGTGCCGCAGGCTCGGGTGGCCAAGGCGGTGGCTGCGAATGCGGGTTGGTGGACTTTGCCGGATCTCACCGTGGAGTTTCCGTATGGGCTCAAAGACTCGCCAATCTCGGAAGCAGCGCTGAAGAATATGCTGCAACGTCCGCTTGTGGTCTTACTGGGCACGGCAGACACGGACCCGAATCACAAGAACCTCCGCCGCACACCCGAGGCGATGTTGCAGGGGCCGCATCGCTTCGCACGCGGACACACTTTTTTTGAGGCAGGTCAAAAACAAGCTGCTGCGCTCGGTGTGCCCTTTGGTTGGGAACTGGCCACGGCTTCCGGTGTGGGCCATAATGATAGCGGTATGTCTGCCTTTGCTGTGCGGCATCTCTTTGGTGAGCCGCCGGTCACGGGTCGTGATGCGAAGCATGTGCGAGTGCTTTTCGGTGGCGATACGAGCGACGGCCAGAGCTACCAGGATCAATATGCAAAGGAAGGTGGCGTGAACGTCCTCACCGAGAAAGGATACGACTACGGCATCACTCATCTCAAGCGTCTGCTAAGTGTCGTGGACCTCAGCATCATCAATCTGGAAACACCGCTCACGCTGCGACGCGACAGCCCGCTGAAGTCAAAAGACTACCTTCACTACAGCGACCCAGTGAAGCTCCCCGCGCTCTTCACGCCATTCGGTCGTGTCGCCTTCTCGCTAGCGAACAATCACACACTCGATCATGGGCCAGAGGGGCTCGATGAAACCTTCGCCGCACTGAATGCCGTCAGTGTCTCCACTTTCGGAGCTGGTGGCAATCTCGCCGATGCCGCGCGCCCGCTGCTGCAAGAGCTGCGCATTGATGGCAAGCAGGTCACACTCGCTGTGTTCGGTGCCTTTGAATATCGCAAAGACTACGATCAGGATTTTCATTTCTACGCTAGCGCTGATAAGCCCGGCTGTGCACCGGTGGATGTGCCCTTAGCGAAGAAAGCGATCGCTGAACTCAGGCAGAAAACACCCGGAGCCTATGTTGTCTATTTTGTGCACTGGGGCGGAAACTACCTTTGGAAAAACGAAGAACAGACTAGCACCGCGAAAGCCCTGCGTGAAGCGGGTGTGGACCTAGTCATCGGTCACGGTGCCCACCTCATGCAGGAGGTGGTGCATGACGGACGCGGCTGGATTTTCTACAGCATCGGCAATCTGCTGTTTAACGCCAAAGGCCGCTACGCTCTCAACAAAGCTCCGCCCTACAGTCTGCCACTGGTGGTCGATTTTTCGATGAAGGATGACATCCTGCAAACCAGCCTGCGCGTCTATCCCATCGTCAGCGACAACCAACTCACCGGCTACCAGCCCCGCTTTGTCACGGAGACTGAGTTATCCGAGATTGATACGCTGCTTGCCACAAAAGGCGGCTGGGACAGTGCTGTCAGAGCTGCGGTGAAACGCGGTGTGGATGACATTGGGCCATTCCTGGATTTCACGTCCCCGCAACGCTCGGACAAATAGCAGCCTTCTCCAAAGGAGGCCTTTTTGCAGCGAGTCTTCGAAGAAGCCAAGTTTTTTGGCACTGCACGGTTTGGCGACGGGAAAGAAATGAAACCAGTTTCGCTTCGTTACCATCCTATGATCGGAAAAGCAGTCCTTCTCACTCTCCTGACCGCATCCTCGCTTCAAGCCGAGGATGGGGAGGTGTTGTTCGTGCGGCGGGTGTGGCCGCTGTTTCAAGAGAAGTGTCTGGCTTGCCATGGAAACGACGACAAGAAGATCAAAGGTGACTTTGACATGCGCTCGCTGGAGAGCACGCTGAAGGGTGGCGAGAGTGAGAAGGCGTCAATCGTGAGAGGCAAGGCGGAGGAAAGCCCGCTGTATCTTGCCTCGTCACGCCAGCACGATGATTGGGAAGCCATGCCGCCGAAGGAAGCGGACAAACTTTACGCCGAACAACTGAGCTGGATCAAAGAATGGATCACTGCTGGTGCGCCATGGCCAGATGAGGCAAAGCGCAGCGTGATCGCCAAAATCAATGCTGAAAAGTGGAGCGCGGAGGATGGCATCACCGTGAAGGTCACTGGGGCGCTTTCTCCAGAGTGGGCGAACCGTCGGTATAAGCCGGAGGCGCTGTGGGGATACGAAAGCGTGCGTAAACCCGAAATCCGATCCGTTCTCCGTAGCAAGACTGCGAAGGATGAAAATCCGAATGATGAACATCCTGTGGATGCGCTTCTGGCGGTGAAGGACCCTGCGCCAGCGGCAGATGCGCGTACTTTTATCCGGCGGGCCACTTATGATCTCACGGGGCTGCCACCGACACCTGAGGAGGTGGAGGCTTTCGTGACGGAGTCTCATAGGACCCATGGGTCCTATGAGACCTATTCAAAACTCATCGACCGCCTCTTAGAATCACCGCATTACGGTGAGCGCATGGCGCGCCATTGGCTGGATGTGGTGCGCTACGCGGACAGCAGCGGTTTTGCCAATGACTACGAGCGCGGCAATGCCTGGCGCTATCGTGATTACGTTGTGCGCAGCTTCAATGCGGACAAGCCTTATGATCAGTTCATCAAAGAACAGATCGCTGGAGCTGAAATGAAATCAAAGGATGCAGAGGCACTGATTGCGACGGGTTTCCTGCGCATGGGGCCGTGGGAGCTGACAGGGATGGAGGTCGCCAAGATCGCCAGACAGAGGTTTCTGGATGATGTGACGAACAGTGTTGGCGAGACTTTCCTGGCGCACTCGCTTCAATGTGCCCGCTGTCATGATCACAAGTTTGATCCCATCCCCACGCATGATTATTACTCAATGCAGGCCTGCTTTAGCACCACGCAGCTTGCTGAGCAGCCTGCGCCGTTTTTGAAGGCGGAGAATACGGCAGGTTTTGAGGAGAAGAAGTATCTGGAAGTCCGGCGAGTCGAGCACATGGCCATGCTGGAGTCGCTCGATCAGAAAATGCTGGCCAATGCGGAGGCTTGGTATGCGGAGAAGAAGTTGGATCGCAAAGGCTGGGATGCGGCGGTGGCATCGGCTCGTCTCTTCATTGAAAAAGGCGGGAAGATGAAGAAGGGGCGGAGTTTTACGGGAGTCTTTGAAACAGCACGCAGCGCGATTCAGAAAAAGAATCTGCCTGAAGATCAATACCCGCCCAAGCTCGTTGGCTTCAAGCCTGAGGATTACGGCAACGAGCGTGTGGCACGCAAAGGTCTGGAGCGCCTGAAATGGGAACTGGAGCGCTATGAGCCTTTTGCCTTCAGTGT
>JAPLUM010000827.1 GCA_026397605.1 Verrucomicrobiota bacterium
CTCACGCTGCCGTTACAGCCACAGGTCTGGCGATCATTGGTTATGATGATTTTGCAGATTCTTTTTCAACTTTGGCATTGGAAGACATCGCTGCAGGGGAGGTGATTTACTTCACGAACAATGGCTGGAATGCGACAAATAACAGATTTTTCGGTGCTGACATCGACCAGGCAGGCGGCAACGAGTCGCTCATGAAACTCACCGTCACGCAGACCATCAGCCGAGGTACGGTCATTTCCTCCACTGCCAGTGGATCAGCGTGGCAATGGACGAATTTGGGACTCATCCCAACTGCCGGAATCGGTTCTGCCGAGTTTAGCAGTCTAGCATTAGATAATGAATCCGATCAGATTTACGCCTTTCAATCCTCAGCGTTGGATCCTTTACTGGCCCCCTCCAATTTCATCTATGCCCTGCATTTTGGGAGTGCTTCTTCCCTTTTGTTCTCCGATGCTGAAGACCCACTTACAGGTAACATCCCACCTGGTCTTAGCCTAGCCAGTAAAAACGCCTTTGCTCACACGAATGCTAACTTCCATGGGGATGGAGATGGCAATCATTCTGCTTGGGGCCTCAATATCAACGATTCAGATGTGCAGAACCTGATCAATAATGGCGGATCTACTAACCAGTGGCTCAATGTGGTCGCCAGCAGCGATAACTGGACATCTTTGCAGCCGAGCAGTGGCTCGCTCTTTGCAGTTCCAGAGCCAAATCGCGCGCTTTTGTCTCTCGTTGGAGTCGGACTTCTGCTCTTGAGAAGAAAGCGGATGTAAGGCTAAATTATTGAAATTATAATAATTGTAATAATTTACTTGCCGTTATTCGGCGGTGCAGATAATTTGGGGAACTTGTGAATCCCCGCAATTTCATCGCCTTTTGCTGCCTCTTCCCGCTGACGACTCAGCTAGGAGCCTCCAGCATTATGGTTAATGAGTACTACAATGGCAGCGCTAGTGTCGGTGTTGGGACCAAGATGGCACGGGACGAGTTTATCGAGTTTGTCATCGTCGAAAAGACCTCTTCAGCCAGTCTAGCCGCACTGACCTTTGGGGATAGCAACGACGCCACCTCCCAGCTCCAAGGCGTTTTCAGATTTGACCAAGCTGCCTTGGATCAGGCCTTAACCAATGCAGGGATTCAGCAGTTTTTACCCGGAACCATCCTTGTGGTGAAAGGCGCAGATCTCGGCACCCAGCAGCTGGGCTACTCTCCCGGAACAGGCGGCTGGACGATCGAGCTAACAGCCGGTCAGGGGGCACAGGATCACTCAGAAAGGCTCATCAATGGCAATGTCACCATCGGCAATAATGGCGATGTCGTCTGGATCTCTAGTAGCAATCCACCCACGCGAAACAGCGATACCAGTGGACTAATCCACGCTATCGGTCATGACAATGCACCGGGGCTGATCGCTACGACGGTCTCCAGTGCCTTTGGTGCAGAAAACATCCTGAACTCGACCATCACAACAGGGAGGTCGGTCTCGAACGTGGGAAATACCACGGAGTCTCTGCAAGTAGTCGCAGGAGGAACCAGGGGCGTGGCGAATGGCGGTGCCAATAGCCTCTGGATCAATGGCCTGCGAGGTGCAAGTCTGAGTGCTGTGCCCGAACCCAGCCGCGCAGTGCTCCTGCTAGCTGGGGTTATAGGCATCGTCTGCCAACGTCGTAGAAAAGGAGGTGCGCATGTCTAACCTGCCACTTCCAACTCGGCCAAAACGCAGCCGCTGCACCTCCCCAATCCGCGCCGATCTGCCTGGGAGAAACCGTTGGTGGCTGGAGAATCAGGCCCCAAAGCTCAAGGCAAGAACCCGTCAAAAACGCCTGCATTTTAAAAGTGGTGATCCCTTTGATCGTTTTATCGTTGTCCGCTACCTCCTAGTGGCGCTCTCCCTATTGGTTCCTGCAGTCATCATTACTAGAGCCAAGTTCATCAACGACTCCCGCACTGCGGCGAATGAACTAAATGCGGCTCTTCCAGGCTCCCACACTCAGAGTGATCTGCAGCGCCTTAGCCAGTTCAGCAAACTCCAGGCCCAACTGGACCGCGAACCCAACAACGCCGGACTCTTGAGAACCTTTGCCTCAGCAGCAGCAGATTTTTCACCAGCTGAAGCGCGCCGCGCTTATCACCGGCTCAATGCCATGGGGCAGACCACAGATGCTGACAGCGTCGGCCATGCGGCTTTGCTGGCTAACCTGCATGACTTTACAGGAGCTAAAGCCATCCTCTCCAACATCTCCAAAGAAGCTCAAGGGCTGCCTTTAGCTCAGTTTGCCTGGCTCGCTATCTGGCGGGAAGCAGGTGACTTTGCAGCCGCAGCCAATACCCTGGAAAAGCTCACCGCGCAGACGCCTTGTGATCTGGAGATCGTCCTAGACCTCGTTCGCAAAGCCTCCGTCGCTAGTTCCAAACCGGACATTCTCGAGCGCATAGAAAGCTGCCTGCTACAGAGCTTGCGCCACTGGATGAGCAC
>JAPLUM010000660.1 GCA_026397605.1 Verrucomicrobiota bacterium
CCTCACTGCTGGGCAGCTTTTGGATCGGACTCTGGTTTGACATCTTAGCCGCCTGCTATGCGGTAGTGCCGTGGTTTCTACTGACCCTACTTTTACCCGTGGCACTCTGGCAGAGCAAAGCCAGCCGCTGGGTGGTCTCTGCGCTGCTGCTCATCTATGCCGTGGCCTTCATCTTTATCGGTGTCTCTGAGTGGCTCTTCTGGGATGAGTTCCAGGTGCGGTTTAATTTCATCGCGGTGGATTACCTCGTCTTTACCCAGGAAGTGATGGATAACATCCGGCAGTCCTACCCGATGCCTCTGATCTATGCGGGGCTAGCCGCTGTAGGCTCAGGCATCGTCTGGGCAGCCTGGAAGATCGGAGCCGTGAGCTGGGTCTGCGCGGGGGATAGCCGCTGGAAAATGCGCCTGCTTCCCACCCTCGGTATTGCTGTCACCGTGGTGGGCATTTCCTATGGCTTCTCGCAGTCGCAGCTCCCGCGTTTCACCAACGAGTTCAATCGAGAGCTGGCCAAAGATGGGCCTTATGCCTTCTGCGCTGCTTTTTGGGAGAGTGAGATCGACTACGAGCGCTTCTATCTCAAACAAGACATCAAGGTCGCTTTAGCACGTGCCAAAGAACTGCTCACCCTGAGCGATACACCGCCTGCTAGCGATGATCCGACTGATCTACGCCGTCTGATCAAACACGAAGGCCCTGAAAAGAAGCATAACGTGGTTTTCATCTCCGTGGAGAGCCTCAGCGCTGCCTTTATGAGTCACTTCAAGGTGAACTTTAAAATGCGCTCTTACCTCACGCCAAACCTCGACCGTCTGGCTGATGAGGGAATCCTCTTCACCCATCTCTACGCCACCGGCACACGCACTGTCCGTGGTTTAGAGGCTCTCACCCTCAGCGTGCCACCCACACCGGGTCAATCCATCGTCTGGCGACCGAAGAACACGAATCTCTTCACCGCTGGCTCCGTCTTCCGCGCGCATGGTTACGATACCAGCTACCTGTATGGTGGAGATGCCATGTTTGATAACATGAACACCTACTTCAGCCGCAACAACTACCGCGTCATCGACCGTGGCACCAAGCCGAAGAGTGAGATCACCTTCCAAAATGCCTTGGGTGTGGCGGATGAAGATCTCTTCCGCTGGGCAGAGCAGGAGGCCGATGCCAATCATGCGGCTAACAAACCTTTCTTCATGCATGTCATGACCGTCTCCAATCACCGGCCCTTCACCTTTCCCGCCAACCGGATCGACCTACCGCAAGGCAGCCGTGATGCCGCCGTGAAGTACACCGACTGGTGCATCGGCGACTTTTTAGAAAAGGCCAAATCCAAGCCCTGGTTTGCTAATACGATCTTTGTCGTCGTGGCCGATCACTGCCATGGCAGCGCTGGCAAAGTGGAGCTAGACGTCACCAAGTATCACATCCCCTGCATCATCTGGAATCCCCAGCTCATCCAGCCGCGCTCCTATGACCGCCTCTGCAGCCAGATCGATATGGTGCCCACCCTGCTCGGCATGATGAACTGGAGCTACACCACGCGGAACTTTGGCCAAGACGTCTTCTCCCCCGGCTACACCCCGGACAAAGAGCGCATCTACGTGTCGAACTACCAAAAGATCGCCTACATCACCCAGGGAAACTTTGCCATGCTGAAGCCCAAGCAAGAATCCACGCTCGGCAAAGTCGAACTCAAGGTCGGCAACATCACGCTTGATAAAACCGGCACCCTCAAGCACCAGCTCGATGACACCATCTCCCTCTACCAGTCCGCCTCCTGGCTCTTCCGCAATGAACATCTGGGTGCAGCAACTAACATGCCTTAGAAAGGTTAGCCAACATCAAGCTGTCTGCATTCGCGCTGGCACGACGGCCTCAATAAACACGCCGTGGGGCTGGGCAGTCGTTACGCTGAGTTCACCGCCGCATTGACGGGCGCGGGCGCGCATGCCGACCATTCCGAGACTCGGAGGGGAGACAGACTCATCCAGCGGCAGGCCTTTGCCGTCATCGATGATACTCAGGCGGATGTTATTCTCCTCAAGAGCCAGCTTGATACTCACGCAGCTCGCCTCGGCATGGCGTGCGATGTTTGTCAGTGCCTCCTGAGCGATGCGGAAGAGGTGCGTTTCAGTTTCATCTGCAAAGCGGCCTGGACAAGTGCAATCGCAGTCCACCTTGATTCGCGTGCGTTGAGCAAATTTTTCAGCCAACCAGCGCAGACCAGCTTCGAGGCCAAAATCATCAAGAATGACCGGACGGAGTAGCTGTGAGAGCTCGCGCACGTTGGCGATAGATTCATCGACGAGGTGCAGGCAATCGGTGCGGAGTGAATCGAGATCGTGGGTACTGCCTCGCGTCAGATTGGAGCGCACTGCTGCGAGTGATTGGCCCAGCTCGTCATGCAGCTCATGGGAAAAGCGCCGCGCGGCCTCTTCCTGCGTTTGCAGCATGTGCCAGGAGACGCGGTTCAGCTCATCCGATTGCCAGCGGATTCGCTGGAGGCTTTTGCGAGTGAAGCCGACTGTCAGCAGCGCACAAATCAACGCGAGGATGAAACTGGAGCCTAGGAGCAACGCGGCGTCATCACCCAAATCCTGCGATTGCTGCTCGATCTGGCGCTCCGCAGCGGCAAGCCGGTCAGAGCTGGCCTTGATGAGTTTGGTCACTAGATCGACGACATGATCATGATGCTTGAACAAAGATTCCAAATTCTCGCGAGAAACGGCGGCCCGCTTTTCTAAGACGCGATGAGCTTCATCTGTGAAGGCTCTTACGCTGGATTCCAAATCGAGCCACAGTTCCTGGCCAACAGCTTCCTGGGCCTCGCTGGAGAGACGCGCGAGCTGCTTGTCGCTCCTATCAAGATCCCGCAGCAGCAAGGCATGGTCCGGCGGCTGCGGATGAAACTGCGCTAGTTGATGCAGCACCTCCGTCATCGTATTTTCCTCCATTTGCACGTCATGCACGAGGCGGGCGATGAGGAGCTGGTCACGCGCCAGCGCCGCCACGCTACTGCGGATGCGCTGGCTCTGCCGCACGGCGATGAGTCCCGCCGCGCCAAGTAGCATCATGACCAATAGGAAACCCAGTGCCAGCACACGCAGCACATTGCTCTCGGTGATGCGGAGGAAGGAGAAGCGCATAACGAAAGGTCAGTCGATGAGGCCATTGCGAATGGCAAAGCGCACCAGCTCGCCGATGGAGTGCAGGTTCAGCTTTTCCATGATGCGTCCGCGGTGCGCCTCGACGGTGTAAACGCTCAAATTGAGCGAGGTGGCGATCTCTTTGTTCGTCCTGCTCTCGGCAATCATTTGCAGCACCTCACGCTCACGCGGTGAAAGCAGATCTATGGGATTGGTGACGTGTTTTCGGTAGTCATCGAGCACGGCGTCGCTGACTTCGGGACTGAGCCAGCCTTTTCCGACGGCCACGGCACGCACCGCGGCGAGGAAGTCCTTTTCATCGCAATCCTTGAGCAGGTAACCCTTTGCTCCAGCACGCAGCATCTCACGCACATAGACGCCATCTTTCTGCATGCTAAGGGCGAGGATACGCGTCTTTGGCAGCATCTTCGTGATCTGCCGAGCGGCCTCAATGCCATTGAGCTCCGGCATCGTTACATCCATCACTACCAAATCTGGCGTAAGTTTTTCTGCCATCTCGACGGCTTCACGGCCATTCGACGCCTCACCAACGACTTCCATGTCCCACTGCGCAGCGAGTAGTGCCCGAAAGCCGCTGCGCACAATGCTGTGATCATCAGCGAGAAGGATACGAGTTTGTTTGGCGGCCATGTAACCGAAACGTAGGTCGCATGGCGCAAAGCGCAAAAGATCAAAGGAAAAATCCCCGCTGGAGATCGGCCAGACATTTTGAGAACCGGATGGATTCAAGCATGAGTTGTCATTCACCTGCGCCACTCGATTTTATCATCACCGTGACGATAGGCCCCTCCCTTTCCTTTATCCTCGTCTTTGTAATTGTGTGGAATATTTCGGTCGCGACGCTTTGGGCTTCAAGGCCTGAAACCGCTTCTCAGCAGCCGTCCGTTGCCTGCCAAAAGAAACTCACAGGACGAAGAATATCAGGATTATCCAAAGCCTATGCCTGTACCTTGCATGTTCAGCGGCGTTTCTTTCTGTATGCTTCGTCAGATGTTGAAAATTTTGCTACCACTCTTCATAGCTACCGCTGCTCAGGCAGAGGCGGTCAGCTTTAGCCGTGAGGTGTTGCCGCTGCTTTCGGACAACTGCCTTGCCTGCCACGGTCAGGATGAAGGGCATCGCAAAGCCGATCTGCGGCTCGATACGCAGGAAGGCGCGCGTGAGGCCATCCAATCGGGCGATCTCATTGCTCGCATTATTTCCGATGATCCTGAGGAGATCATGCCGCCGCCAAAGTCGCATAAACCCAAGCTAAGCAGCGAGCAGATCACCACGCTGAAGCGCTGGATCGCGGAAGGTGCCAAGTGGGGCAAGCATTGGTCTTTTGAAAAGCCTGTCAAACTGCCCACGCAGGGAAATGCAGTGGATTTCTTCGTGAAAGCCAAGCTCGCTTCCAAAGGCCTGACGCTTTCCAAACCTGCAGCCCCGCATACGCTGAAACGGCGACTGTCGTTTGATCTCACGGGGTTGCCACCCTCACCCGATCAAACGGTTGATAGCCTTTTGGCCTCGCCGCACTTTGGCGAGCGCATGGCCATGTGGTGGCTGGATGCAGCGCGTTATTCGGACACGGATGGCTTCCAATCCGATGCCACGCGCACCAATTGGGCCTGGCGGGATTACGTGGTCGAGTCCTTCAATGCGAACAAACCTTTCGATCAGTTCACGCTGGAGCAGTTCGCGGGTGATTTGCTGCCGAATGCCACGCCCGAGCAAAGAATCGCGACGTGCTTTCATCGCAATCACATGACCAATGGCGAAGGGGGTCGCGACAAGGAGGAGTCGCGAATCGATTACGTCATCGACCGCGTGAACACGATGGGCACCGTCTGGCTTGGACTCACACTCGGCTGCACACAGTGCCACTCCCATAAGTTCGATCCCATCACGCACTCGGACTACTACAGCCTGAATGCGTTCTTTAACAGCATCGACGAAGACGGTGCCGCTGGCACGGCTGCGAAGCCCTATCTGAGCTATCAATCACCGCATGCCAAGCGCGCTGTCACGGAGGCGCAGCAGCTCGTCGATCAGCGCAAGCCCATCGAGGTCAAGGCACGTCAGGAAGCAGAGAAACCTTTCGCGAAATGGCTCAGTGATCGTCAAAACGACGTGAAGGCTGATTTCCAAGCATGGCATGTTGTGCGTGGCCTTCTGGAGTCTCAGGAAGGAACTAAGCTGGCTCAAGATAAACACGCCGTCGTCAGCGCCAGTGGCCCGAATCCAAAGCAAGACGACTATCGGCTCATAGCGCCGATCAAACTGCCGCGCATCACTGGTTTGAAGCTCGAAGTGCTGCCGCAAGGCGGCGTGCTCTCTCGCGGTAAGACGGGCGAATTCATCCTCACCGACATCAAGGTGCAAGTGCGGAGTCAGGGCAGCTCGCAGATCCGCGACATCCTCGTGAAAGGTGCTGTGGCGGATACAAAGGTCGAAGGCAAAGCGCGAGAGTATGGCGACGTGAAAGGCACGCTCGACGATGATCCGCGCAATGGCTGGACCACCAAAGGCTTCCCCAAAGATCAGCCACACACGGCGCATTATGCTTTGGCCGAGCCACTGGTCCTGGAGAGCGATGAGCAGCTCATCTTCGAGCTGCGCCAGCGCTCCACCGATGGCGATGCCAACATCGCCAAGTTCCGACTTTCCGCATCCGATCAACCTGGGCCAGCCGTGCGTGAGCTTGCTTCTTCACCTCTCGAACAACTCGCCAAAGGTCAAATCGAGCGAGATCGGCTTATGGCGCAGTTTCTCGAAGACCACGCGCCGTATCAAGTGGCCAAGGCATCGCTCGACCGCGCCACGGCGCAGCTCAAAGAAGTCACCACTGCCGCAGGCAAACTGAACGTCATGGTCCTCGCCGAGCGCAAAGAGCCACGCGATACGCATGTGCTGGTTCGTGGCGTTTGGGATAAAAAAGGCGATGTCGTGAAGCGTGACGTGCCTGCCGCCATTGCGCCCTGGCCTGCGGAACTCACAAGGGATCGCTTGGGTCTCGCAAGGTGGCTGACCTCAAAGGACAACCCGCTCACGGCCCGTGTGTTCGTCAACAATCTCTGGCAGATGTTCTTCGGCGCAGGGCTCGTGCGCACGCCGGATGATTTTGGTCTTCAAGGCCAGCGTCCGACGCATCCTGAGTTGCTTGATTGGCTCGCCGTGGATTTTATGGAGAGCGGCTGGGATGTGAAGCAGCTGATTAAGACCATCGTGACGAGTGAGACTTACCAGCAGAGTTCTGAGTTCGTCGTTCGGGGTTCATCGCTTTCTGGAAGCGCTCCTGACGGGCTAAAGCCCGAACTACAAACGGATGCCTCGAATCTCCTGCTCTCACGCGGCCCGCGTTTCCGTTTACCTGCCTGGATGCTGCGTGATGCGGCGCTCGCAGCGTCTGGTTTGCTGAATCCAGCGCTCGGTGGACCGCCTGTGCGTCCACATCAACCCGAAGGCGTGTGGGAAGAGATCTTCATGGGGCGGCTCACCTATGCACCCAGCCAGGGAGCCGCTCAGCATCGACGCACCCTGTATGCTTTTTGGCGCCGCAGCATCGCGCCGACGTTCTTGTTCGACAGCGCCCAGCGTCGCGTGTGTGAAGTGTCGATGACACGCACCAACACACCGCTGCAAGCACTCACGCTCTTGAACGACGAAACCATGATGGAAGCCGCACAAGCACTGGCCAAGCGCATGTTGGCCACCAAAAGTGAGGGCCGGCTTCAACAGCTCTATGAGGCCGTCTTAGACCGTCAAGCCAGCCCGCAGGAGCTTGCCGTGCTTCAGCGTGAACTCGACCGCGCTTTGAGTTATTACCAGACTCATCCGAGCGACGCGGCGAAACTCCAATCCACGCCCGAACTCGCTGCACACACCCTGATCGCCAGTTTAGTGCTCAACCTCGACGAAGCCATCACCCATGAGTGAATCATCCCTCCGCACCACACGCCGCTACTTCCTCGGCCAATGCACTGGCGTTTCTGTAGG
Source organism: Verrucomicrobiota bacterium (assembly GCA_026397605.1). GTDB lineage: Bacteria > Verrucomicrobiota > Verrucomicrobiia > Verrucomicrobiales > Verrucomicrobiaceae > Prosthecobacter. Next base: position 7,146 of record JAPLUM010000660.1, read on the forward strand.
TGCGATGGCGCTGCATGCAATGGGTCAGCAGGAGTCTGTTGGGCTGCCGCAGTTACCACATTTTGCAGCCAAGGCAAAACGGGTGATCTTCCTCACGCAGTCCGGTGGGCCATCGCAGTTGGAGTTGTTTGATCACAAACCAGGGCTCATGCAGTGGGCAGGTAAAGAGTTGCCCGAGTCGGTGCGCCAGGGTCAGCGACTCACGACGATGACCTCCGGCCAAAAGCAGCTCATCCTACCAGGCATCACGAAATTTTCCCGCCATGGACAGAGCGGCGCGACCGTCAGCGAGTGGCTTCCGCATACTGGTGAGGTGGCGGATGACCTGTGCTTCATCAAGTCGATGACAACCGATCAAATCAATCACGCGCCAGCGATGACGCAGTTTTTGACCGGACACCAACTTCCCGGCAGACCGAGCATGGGCGCATGGATCAGTTACGGCCTGGGCAGCATGAATCGTAACCTGCCGGACTACCTCGTGCTCATCTCCAAGATGCAGCGTCCGAGCGATCAACCGCTCTACGATCACTATTGGGGCAGCGGTTTTTTACCTTCGCGTTATCAAGGAGTGAAGCTGCGCAATTCAAAGGACCCTGTGCTCTATCTAACCGATCCCGAGGGCCTCCCGCGTCATCTGCGCCGAGGCATGCTGGATGGGCTGGCGGAGCTGAATCAAATGCGCTTTGAACAAACGCATGATCCTGAGATCACCACGCGCATCCGCCAGTATGAGATGGCTTATCGCATGCAGGCGAGTGTGCCTGAGCTAACAGACCTGAGCGACGAACCGGATCATGTTTTCGACATGTATGGTCCAGATTCACGGCGTGCGGGAAGTTACGCGGCGAACTGCATCCTTGCACGGCGGCTGGCCGAGCGTGGCGTGCGTTTCATCCAGCTTTTTCATCCTGATTGGGATCATCACAGTCGTCTACCGAGCTGGTGCAGTGCGCGTTGTCGCGATACCGATCAACCCAGTGCGGCCTTGATCAAAGACTTGAAGCAACGCGGCATGTTGGATGAAACCCTCATCATCTGGGGTGGTGAATTCGGTCGTGGTGTCGCTGGCCAAGGCAAATGGGACAGCCCCGAAGCTGGACGCGATCATCACCCTCGCTGCTTCACGATGTGGATGGCCGGTGGCGGTGTGAAACACGGCACGACGTATGGCGCAACGGACGACTTCAGCTACAACGTTGCCGAAAAGCCAGTCCATGTGCGCGACCTACACGCCACGGTCATGCATCAACTCGGCATCGACCACGAACGCTTCACCTTCCGATCCCAGGGCCTCGACTTCCGCCTCACCGGCGTGGAGCCGAGTCAGGTGGTGAAAGACGTTCTCGCATGATGCAGACGGTCACGCCTACAAGCCAAACGCTGTATCCATCTCTGCGGAGACACCTTTGAGGTATTCCAAATCACCGCTGCTGACTTCGGCAGCCAGCCAGCCGTGAAAGTTGATCTCCAGGAGAGCCTTTCGCACGTCAGCGTAATCGATATCACCCTGGCCGATGGGAGTGAATTTGTTTTCGGCGCGTGAGAAGCCTTTCACGTCCAGCTTCAGCACGCGATGACCGAGCTGGCGGATCCAGTCGCCCATGCTGCCGTACTTCCAGTGATTGCCGATATCGAACTGCATTCCCACCCAAGGCGAGCGGAACTCATCTACATACTTCACAAACTTGTCCGCTTTTTGATCGCTGCCGCCGCTGTGGTCATAGCAAAACTGGTTCCACACATTTTCGATCACGATCTGCACACCCAGCTCTGCCGCTAAAGGCACAGCCTTGGCGATGTTTTCCACGCTGCGCGACCAGATCTCATTCTCGGGACCGTCCTCCCCCTTGCCCACAACGAGTAGCACGCTGTGCCCACCTACCTCGCGGGTATCACGCAGAGCTTGCTGGAGGTTTTGCAGCGCCTTTGCCCGCGTCGCGGCATCTGGGCTGGTGTGGCGGATGCCCCAATGCTCACCGCACACACTGCCATCCACAGGCAGGCCAGATTCAGCGATGGCTTTTTTCGTCTCTGCCACATTATTTCCAGGAAAGCCCATCTCCACTCCTTTGAAGCCCGCTTCCTTTGCGATCTTGAATTTCTCCGTGAGATCTGCCCCACTTTTGATCATGCCTACTTTAAGCGTTTTATAAAGTCGGCCCGCAAGCGCATCGGATACATTAGGAGCCGCGAAGGCCTGACGAAGTGGAAGCGCAGCTCCTGTGGCGAGGATCGAAGCATGACGAAGAAACTGACGACGATTGGAGAAAGAGGATGGCATGGCAGCACTACTACGTGAACAACCTTTCATCTTCATCAGCCATTTACCGCCAACTCTTAAAAAGTCCGGCATTGCAGGCTCTTTGTCGGCATCCTCACTCCGCGGGAAGCACCTGCACGGCGTCGAGGTGCACGTTGCCTTGGGCTCCCTTGGTTCGGAAGATGACGGCAGCTTCCTCTCCAGCATTGAAGGTGAAGGTGCCAAGACTGTGCGCTCCTTTAGCTCCCTGCGCCTTCACGGTCTGGTTCAGGGTGAAGGTCTTTTCGCCGTCAACACTGAGCACGCTCACCGGCGCTGCCTTGGCGCGGTTGGCATGGGGCTGCCAGTAAACCCGCACTTCGTATTTGCCCGTCTGTTTCACGGCGAAGGCGAATCGTGCACTTGCTGCTGGGTCCTGCGAGAAACGGGTTTGCAGGCCCACGTAGGGCCTTAGCGAGGCACTGGTATTCCATTTGCCAGTGAGTTCCGCATCCGCTTCGTCAATGACCAAACCTTCGAGAGAGGCGGGGTCGATGCTATCGCTAAAGACCTCTGGCAGTTCTTTGGCATTGGCTGGGCGATAGAGGTTTGCCTCCAGTGAATCACGACGCATGACTCCAGGCTGCTTCATCAGATCCTTCAAAATGTCCAAGTATTGCTCATACACGCCCCGAGGACTGGTTTGATGACGAACACAGATCCAGGCAGCTTTTCCCACCACCTCGCCCATCATCCCGCAGGTCCGCATCACGCGGGTGCTGCCCAGCGCGAAACGGTCCACGCTGATCGTGCGTCCAGCCATGAAGAGGTTGCTGATGTCTTTGCTGTAGAAACAGCGGTAGGGCACAGGATAACCTTCTTTACGACCCGGATGATCCCCGTGTTTGGCGATGCTGATGAAAGGATTGTCCGGGTAGTTCACCGCATACTGTTCCTTCGGATAATGCAGGTCCTGTGACCAGGTGGTAGGCACGCAGCCATCGGGATGCACGGCGCCTTTGATCATGTCTTCGCCATTGAAGACGAGGTCGCCCACGATGCGGCGGCTCTCACGCGGTCCACCGATGTAGGCCAGCCAGACGAGGTCATGATTCGCATAGCTCTCCGCCTTCAGCGTCTTCAGGGCGGTAACTGCTCCATAAACCGCACGGAAGTTGTGATCCCGAATCAGCTCCAGATCTTTGATCGGATGCTTGTCAAAACCGCTTTCCCAGAACCATTCGCCACTCACGTAATCCTCTGGATTCTTCACCGGAGTGTAACCAAGGTCGTAACCAGTGGTGTTACGATCATTCTTCTCGCCTGCCGGGGCAGTCGGATGCGGCTCTGGAAAGTCTGACAAGGTCAACGGCAGCGCCCAGGGGGTGGCTGGCCAGGTGACCGGTTGATGCAGGTTTTTCATCACCCACATGTTGCTCATGCCCATGCGGCCTTTTTCCTCCATCATGATCTCGGCACCAGCCAGTGAGCCCACAGTGCCATGTCCCGTGCAATCCACGAACAGCTTGCCCACGTAGCGGGTTTCCGTGCCTTTCTTGGTATCCACGCCGGTGACACTGCGGATTGTTTTGCCATCCGTTGTCATGGTCACACCGTAAACGAAGGTATTGAGGAACAGATCCAGGTTGGCTTCTGCCCGCACCACCTTTTCTTTCAGACTGTCATTGTACTCCGCTGGATCGGCTGCTGGACTGTTGCTGGCACGATCTGCAAACTCCTCGATGATCTCGCCCAGATGCGGATAAAGGCCGCGACGCGTGCCGCCCTGTGCCCAGACTTGCACCTCACTGGACCCGTTGCCTCCCAACACCGGGCGATCCTGAACCAGCGCCACCTTGAGCCCCTGCCGAGCGCCGGAAATCGCTGCTCCCAAGCCCGAGTAACCTCCACCGACGACGACGAGATCGTATTCTTTCGTCTCCGGCGCTACCTCAGGTAATCCGCAAATAGTGCGACGCAATTGGTTGGTTTTCTCAAAGTCATTGGGCGGTGTGAAAGCCAAATCCTGAGACAGCAAAACGGCATCGACGCGGCCATCAAATCCAGTCAGATCCTTCAAAGCGATGGTTGCCTCTTTACCGCTGATTTCCACATCCCCTCCACTTTCCCACTGCCAGTCGGAACCCGTGGCTCCAAATTCATGGTCCAGCATCTTGCCGCCAACACGAACCTGAAAACGCCCTGGAGCACCCGTAGCCTTCCAAGGGCCTACCCAGTTCTTCGTCCGCACCCAGACACGATAAGTGCCTGCCGCTGGAACAGCCACGGTCGTGCTGGCATCTGTCACCGGCTTACCCATGCCATGGGCTAGCAGGTAGGGCGATCCCATGATGTTGATAAACTGTGTGTCGATGACCCAACCGCCTGCTTTATCAAAAGATTCTGCCTCGACCCAAACAGGCTGAGCGGCGCTAAGAGCCGTTGAGAAGGCAAGAGTGGCGAGGATTGAATATCCCGCGGCGCGATTTCGCAGAGCACCGTAAAGTAAGGAGGCTGTTGTCATGATTCGTGAGGTTTGGCGATGAGTGGATCAGGGTAAATCAATTGCCGCTATAGGTTTTGATTGCTCGCAGCTTTTGATTCAAGATCTTTCTCGATGCGTTTTGCGGCAGACAAAACTTTGACTCATGGGATTAGGATTCCAGGTTATTCTGGAGATGCCGGCCTTGGCTTTTCAAACTCTCAGTCCTCTGTGAAATCTGTGTCATCTGTGGATGAAAGTTCAGAGGAACTTAATTTTCGCAAAATACTTCGTCACAACTGACGGGAAGGGATTATTCTAAAGGAGTACCTCTTCTTTATATGTCCCCTTCTCCAGGTTCGTGGTTCGCGCGGGTGATCCGTGTGGTTTTTGGCGAGTTTCAATACCGGCCACCGGACTGGATGCCGCGTTTTACGCGGGCGGCTGACGCGGAGGTGTGCTCTCGGCCGGGGCGGTATGCGCTGCTCATAGTCCTCTCTGGCGTGGTGGCTGTGGCGGTGCCGCCGATCTTGGAGTGGCAGAGGGCACATCAGCCGCGTGAGCGACAACTCACGGAGGTCCGCAAACTGAGTGGCACTCTGACGATGCCGAGCTTGACGGCGATGGTGAAGGACAAGCCGGTGTTTCAAGCGCTGACGCTTAGCTTCAGTGGCTCGGTCGCAAAGCTGGATGCGGTGGGTAAAGCTGCCTCAGGTGTCTCCCTGACCCCGGCTCATGAAGGGGCGTGGAATTGGACCTCAGAAAAACAGCTGACTTTCACGCCTACGAAAGACTGGCCTGCTGATCAGGAGTATGTCGTCACACTGGACGCGGCTACGCTGCCAGCGGAGGTGGCCTTAGCGCAGACAAGCTGGAAAGGCCGCACAAAAGCGCTGGAGATCACGGTCACGGAGGCAGAGTTCCAGATTGATCCGCGGGACCCGAGTCTGCAAAACATCGTGGTGGGCTACATGTCCAGTCATCCGCTTAGTAAGCTTGAGGTGCAGAACTCCCTGCAAATGGAGGTCGTTGGTGGTGCCAAGGTCTTTGATTGGAAAGGCCAGAAGCCAGATCAGCTTTTCACGGTCGTGGAAGGCAAGCATGAGCGGAAGTTTTGGCTGCGCAGCACTCGCGTTCAGGTACCGGAAAAGGAGGACTTTGTGAAAGTCACCTTACGCGGCAGCCTGACGACTACGGTCGGTGGGGCAAAGCTGGGCCAGGACATCCTGCGCAAGGTGCGTGTGCCAGACATCGAAAGCGGATTCCGCATCACGAGTGCTGAAACGGAGATCGTGAAGACGCAGGAAGGTGAGCCCGAGCAGTTTCTCTTCATCAACACCGAAGGCTACGTGACCACGGAGTCGCTCATGAAAAAACTGGGTGTCTGGTTGGAGCCACCGAACTTCACCATCGTCGATCCACTCGGGAAACGAGTCAGCCCTAGTGGGAATGATGTGACGGAGGATATGCTGCGTCAGTTCTCTGCTGTGTCGCTGAAGCCAGTGGAGCTGGAGCTCAGTGATGACTCACCGGCGACGAAGCGTCATGGCTACAAGTTTCTAACCGAAAAACAGGGCAGGCTTTTCATCCGCATCGGCAAAGGGGTGGAGGCACTCGGCGGCTTCCGATTGGGCAAAGAGTTCCGCGCTTTTCAAAGCGTGCCTGACTTCCCCAAAGAGGTGCAGCTCCTCGGCAAAGGCGGTGTGTTAGCGCTCCAGGGCGAGCGTAAACTGTCGGTAAAATCTCGCGGTGTGCCGCATCTGCGTGTGACCATGGCGCGTGTGCCAGCTCGGCAGGTAAATCATCTCGTGGTCATGACAGAGGGCGACTTTGCCAGTCCTTACTTTGTCATGGGAGACAGCTTTGATGAGTCAAACATCGCCCACTTTCTGCGCCGCGTGCAGCCGGTGGCGATGAAGAATGAATACGAGGCCTGTTACAGTGTGCTGGACTTTGCCGGCGCGCTACAAACACCGGACAACAGTGACCCGGATGCCTCACGCGGGCTCTTCTTTGTGACCACGGAGGGCGTGGTGCCATCCTCAGCCAGCTCGCAGAAACGTCTGGAAGGTGATGACGTGGAGGACGACTGGTCTGAGATCGGCGCTGAGGCCAGGGAGAAGCGTTTCGTGCTGGTGACGGATCTCGGCCTCATGGTGAAACGCAATGCGAATGGCAGTCGAGATGTCTTTGTGCAGAGCATCCAGAAGGGTGAGCCTGTGAATGCGGTCACCATCACCGTGCTGGCCAAGAATGGTGAATACCTGCTGCAACAAACCACCGCAGATGGTCACGCGCTGCTGCCGAGTTTAGAGAACTTCCAGCGTGAGAAGCGACCTGTGGCCATCGTGGCTTCTCTGGGCAATGACCTTGCTTTTTTACCCTTTGAGCGGCCAGATCGTTTGCTGGACTTTTCCCGGTTTGACATCGGTGGTGTGCTGGCTTCTGAAGGTGAGGCCTTGGAGGCCTTTGTCTTCACGGAGCGCGGCATTTACCGGCCTGGAGATGACATCCACATCGGTGCAGTGGTGAAGCGGCGTGATTGGTTGGCGGGTCTCACGGGCCTGCCGCTGGAGGTGCAAGTGATGAACTCCAAAGATGAAATCATCGATACTCAAAAGCTCTCTCTTACTGCTGACGGCCTCATCGAAGCCAAAACCAAAACCGATGAAGCCGACCCAACAGGGCGCTATGTCGTGCGGCTCTACCTTGTGCGTGATGATGAGCGTATCCGCTTGGGGCAGACGGTCATTCGAGTGGAGGACTTCCAGCCAGACCGCATGAAGTTAGACGTCACACTCGCTGGAGATAACGGTGGCGGTTGGCTCCAACCCAAGGGCATCTCGGCCAAAGCCACGCTTCAAACTTTGTTCGGCTTTGCCGCAGCTGATCGCACACTGAAAGCCCGCCTGGAACTGACTCCAGGCGATTTTGCCTTCGAAGCCTATCCTGACTACACCTTTCATAATCGCCTGCCCATGACCTCACTCATGGACGAACAGACGCTGGAGCCTGGACAAAAAGTGGAGCTAGGTGAAGTGAAGACGGATGCTGCTGGCAGCGCTGAATTTAACCTTGGCATGGAGCGCTTTGCTCAGAGCTGCTTTCAGGCAAATCTGTTGATTGAAGCATTCGAGGCTGATGGGGGACGCAGCGTTCGTTTTGGTAAAAGTTTCCTCGTAGCAGAGTTGCCGTATGTCATCGGCTACAAGGCAGATGCCAAGCTGGACTACCTGGGCAAAGACATGCAGGCGAGCGTGCGTTTCATGGCGCTGGGACCCACTGTTAAACCTGTGGCAGCGCCTGCACTCACGGCGCGCATCGTGCAGATACGCCATGTGTCTGTGCTGACTAAGCAGGAAAACGACAGCTACGCCTACATCTCCACCCGCCGTGAAAGTACGCTGAGTGAGACGCCCTTTCGTTTGCCTGTAGAAGGCAGCTCCTTCAGCCTGCCGACCAGTGCTGCTGGTGAGTATCGTCTAGAGCTGCGTGATCTGGAGAACCATGTCGTGTGCAGCACCGTCTTTAACATCGTCGGTCAAGGGGATGCAGGTCGCAGTCTGGAGCGTGATGCTGAACTCGGCATCAAACTCGCCAAGACAACCTGGAACAGTGGCGACTCCCTGGAGGCCAGTCTCAGCGCTGCCTATACGGGCGCGGGCCTGCTCACCCTGGAGCGTGAGCGGGTGCTCGGCTGGCAGTGGTTCAAAGCAGGCACACCCGCAAGTGTGCAGCACATGACTCTACCTGAAAGCATCGAAGGCTCCACCTATATGAACGCATCCTTTGTTCGGGCATTGGACTCACCTGAAATCTTTACCACACCGCTCAGCTATGCTGTGGCGCATTTTACGGCGAACCCAGACAAGCACCGTATCTCCCTCACGCTGGATGCGCCAGCAATCGTGAAGCCTGGAGAGCAGCTCACCATTGGCTTCCAAGCAGCCAAGCCATGCCGCATCGTTGTCTATGCAGTGGATGCAGGCATTCATCAAATCAGTGACTACTCGCTGCCAGATCCACTGGCGCATCTGGATCGCCAACGCGCTTTGGAAGTGCAGACCGAGCAGATGATGGACCTGCTCATTCCCGAGTTTAGTCTGATCTCCAAAGCGAAAGCCTATGGTGGCGATGCTGATAAGCCACTGCGCCTCGGTTTGAACCCTTTCAAGCGCCGTCGTGAGCCGCCGGTGGTGTATTGGAGCGGACTCATCGAAGCTGGCCCGGAGCGGAAAGAAGTGAGCTACAGCGTGCCGGATTACTTTGCTGGAAAGCTTAATCTCATGGCCGTCGCAGTCGCCGCAGAGGGTGTTGGCCGAGCAGAGACGAGTTGCCTTGTGCGGGGGCCCTTGGTGCTGACGCCGAATGTGCCCTTCTTTGCTGCGCCTGGAGATGAATTCACGGCATCGCTCACCGTCGCCAATAATCTGGAAGGTGCCGAAGCACAGCAGCCTATTTCCCTGGTGGCTCAGGTCACGCCACATTTGGAACTCATCGAGTCACCGCAGGTGCCGCTGAACATCGCCGCAGGCACAGAGGACACCGTGCGCTTCCGCGTGAAGGTGAAAGATGAACTAGGCAGCGCAGAGATCACCTTTAAAGCCGAGGTCGCTGGCCAAACTGTGCTACGCCGCGCCACGCTGAGTGTGCGACCTGCCGCGCCGTTCATCACGAATGTGCAAAGCGGTTGGTTCAGGGAACCGACGAAAGACGTGAATGTGAAGCGCCAAATGTTCCCGCAGTTTCGCAAGCTAGAAGCCAGCATCTCGGCACTGCCACTGGGACTGGCCCGTGGGCTGGAAGCTTACCTGCACGAGTATCCCTACGGCTGCTCGGAGCAGATCACTAGCCGGGCCATTGCGCGACTACTATTGAGCAAAGAAGTGGACTTTGGTCTAGATGCCGCTGAATCCGCTCGGCAATTGGATACCTCCTTTCAACTGCTGCGCAGCCGACAAAATAGCGATGGCGGTTTTGGCTACTGGGGCTCTGATGCCAATGGCGGGATTGATTACCTCTCTGTCTATGTCACCCGATTTCTGACTGAGGCACGGGACGCAGGCCACGCTGTGCCATCCGCCTTGCTAGACAGTGCCCGCTCACGCATGCAGCAGATGGCCCGTGCGGAGCCGCATGGCCTGGATGATGCCAGCATCCAAGCCGCCGCCATCTACCTGCTGACACGTCAGGGCATCAACACCTCTAGCCAAGTTTTGAATCTGCGTGATCATCTGCGCACCCATTTTAAAGAAGAAGTCTGGCGCACCCATCTCGTCTCTGCCTATTTGGCCAGCACCTATGCCCTGCTGAAGCAGCAGAAAGAAGCCGAAACACTCATCACGGGCTATTGGCAAAGTGTGCGTAAAGCACGCAGCGCTGCCAGCTGGAGAGGCGACTACTATCTCGATCCGCAAGTCAGCCAGGCAGAAGGCTTCGCGCTCGTTTGCAGGCACTTCCCTGAGATCGGCAGTGAGTTCCGTTATGAAGACCTCGCCATCATCACCGAACCACTTTCACAGCGCTTTAACACGCTAAGTGCTGCGACCAGTATCCTTGCTCTCAAAGCCTACTCCGACCTTGCCAAACAAGCGCAGGTGAAGCTTTCCATCAGCGAGCTCAGTCGTACTCAGGCCGCCGTCAGTGCGCTTGTCACCGAACAAAGCGGCCTCGTGAAAAGCACCTTCACTGCGCAAGCCGCAAGTCTGCGCTTTGGCCTGAAACAAGAAGGCAGTGATCTGGGTGCTTTTTATCAAGTCACTGAGTCCGGCTACGATCTCGGCCTGCCAAGCGAGCGCATTCGCAACGGTCTTGAAGTCTATCGCGAGATCATCGATGCCGAAGGTAAGGCCGTCACCACTCTCAAAGTTGGTGAAGGTACCACCGTGCGTCTGCGACTGCGAAACATCTCACCCGATGATCTGAGTAACATCGCCCTGCTCGACCTGCTGCCAGGCAGCTTTGAGATCGAGCCGAACAACCTCCGTCCAGGTCGTAATGCAGTGCCAGGAGCTGATTTTGTCGATGTCCGAGAAGATCGGAACCTCTTCTTCTGCTCGCTCGATAAAGGTGAATCCAAGACCTTTACCTATCGCATCAAACCCATCGCCGCCGGCACCTACATCATCCCTCCCCTCTTCGCCGAAGCAATGTACGACCGAGCCATTCATGGCCGCGAGGGCGATGGCAAGGTGGTGGTGGAACCGTGAGGTTTTTTCATGTTCCGCCGTTTCATCCAACACCGCATCTGCCGCTACACGCTGGCTCTCATCGCGGCTTTAACGTTAGTGTATGGCTTGCTGCCAGATGCCGGGCTTTATCCGACGGACTTCCGTTTCTCTCGGACCTTGTTGGATCGTGATGGGCGGCTGTTGCATCTGGCTTTAACAACCGATGGCAAATACCGTCGCCATGTGCCGCTGGCAGACATCAACCCGCTCCTGATCGAGGCCACGCTCGAACTCGAAGATCGGCATTTCTATGAGCATCCGGGAGTGAATCCGCTCTCGCTTCTGCGCGCGACTTGGGGTGCCATCACGGGCTCCGCTCGCGGGGGTGGATCCACGATCACGATGCAGTTGGCCCGACTACGTCACGGTCTGCGAACGCGTTCTGCTTATGGCAAGCTGGTGCAGATTTTCCGGGCCATCCAAATGGAGAGACATCATGACAAAGCCGCCATTCTCGAGGCTTATCTGAACCAGGCACCGTATGGCGGAAACGTCGAAGGCATTGGCTCAGCAAGCCTGCTCTGGTGCGGGAAGACAGCCACGGATCTGACCTTGCGTGAGTCGGTGGCTTTGGCCGTGCTACCTCAAAGCCCAACACGTCGGCGGCCACGGGCGGAAGGCGTGAACCTCAGCCTCACGCAGGCTCAGCATCGCCTCTGGGAAAGGCTGCGTGCTTTGAAAAAGCTCGAGAGTGACCCTCTGGATGCCAGCTTCACGCTGAAACAACTCATGCCAGCACCGCGTGACGTACCGCACTTGGCACGCCGATTATTTACGGAGCAACCAGCGACCACACGCGAAGCCTCAGCGCTAGCTTTGAAGACCAGCGTGAGTCTGCCACAGCAGCAAGGGGTGGAGTCTGTGCTAGCCGATTACATCGGACGAAAGAGTGAGCTGGGCATCACGAATGCCTGTGCACTTCTCGTGAGAGCATCCACCCGCGAGGTGCTAGCTTATGTGGGATCCAGCGGCTTTCTGGATGCCCGAATCCAGGGGCAGGTCGATGGCGTGCTCGCACGTCGTTCGCCTGGATCAGCGTTAAAACCGTTCATTTATGCTTTAGCAATGCAGCAAGGTCTCATCCACCCGCATACCTTGCTGCGTGATGGGCAGACTTCGTTTGGAGGTTACAATCCAGAAAATTTTGATCGTCAATTTTCAGGCCCCATCGCTGCAAAGGATGCGCTGTATCATAGCCGCAATATCCCTGCGGTCTCGTTAGCCCAAAAGCTCGCAGCCCCCGGTTTGTATGGCTTTCTCAAATCGGCCGGAGTCGCGCTACCGCACCCCGCCGAGCATTACGGCCTAGCCTTGCCACTCGGTGGCGCGGAGGTGAGCATGGAGGAACTGGCCGCACTCTACTGCCTGCTGGCAGATGATGGTCTAGCTCGGCCCATTCAGATGCAAACGGCCACCAAAGAGCTTTCACGTCCGCCGCTGCTGACGGAAGAGGCACGCTATTTGACTCGTGAAATGATGCGCACCCGTGAAGGCGAAGCCGCACTGGATGACTCTGCCGTGCTTTGGAAGACCGGCACGTCTCATGGCTTCAGAGATGCCTGGGCGGCGGGTATTCGCGGAGATCATGTGCTTGTCGTCTGGATCGGCAATTTCAATGGCCGTGGCAACCCTGCTTTCATCGCCCGTGAATGCGCAGCCCCCTTGCTCTTTGAGGTCTTCCGCCATTTGCATCTGCCTTTGAAGCGTGAGTTCAAACCAACAAACATCCGCGATGTCGAACTCTGCGCGGTATCCGGTCAGTTGCCGACACCCCTCTGCCAGCATCACGTGCAGGGCGGATTCATCCCCGGCGTATCTCCCATCACCGCCTGTGAGATCCACCGCGAGGTTTGGATCGACCAAACGAGTCAGCTGCGTGTCTCAACTGATGATGGTACACGATCCTTACGCCGAGACGTCTATGAATTCTGGCCCCCTGACATGCTGGAAATGTTTCGCCGCGCCGGAGTCCCACGTCGTGAACCACCGCCCCTGGAGCCAAGCGCCAGCTCCTTGCAGGCCACAGATCACGCAGCAGCACCGCAGATCCGTTCACCCCAACCCTCCCTAGTTTACACCTTGCAGGCATCGTCCAAGGACCGCCGCAGCGTGCCACTCAGAGCCGATGCAGCCCCCGGAGTCAGCCGCCTCTTTTGGTTTGCCGACAGCCGTTTTCTTGGCTCCACCCCACCCACCACCCCACTCCTCTGGCAAGCCGAAGCAGGCCACTGGCGCATCCACGTCCTCGACGATCAAGGCCGCAGCAGCGCCGTGAAAGTACGTGTGGAGGTGGTGCCGTGAGGGGTGAGGTGTGCGGTCAGAATAGAATCTTCCAAGCTATGCAAAAAGACTTGATGAATACGACGTGCTGTAACACGTTACCACATGGCATACACACTCACCCGAACCAGCATGGCTTTGGATCAGTTCACACTCGGCGCACTGGATCTGCTCGCGCAGAAATGGAGTGTCCCAAAGGCTGAGGTCATGCGCAGGGCGGTGCGTCGTATCAAGGAAGAAGAAGACATGAAAGACCAATGCCCTAAACCACTGAACGCCCTTGATTGGCTGCAAAACGGCGGCGGTCTCACTGTGCAGGAGGCCGAGGCCTTCCGTGAAGAGGTGCAGGCTGAGCGTGAGGCCAAACGCTACTGGTGGGAAGTATGATCCACCTGGACACCAATCTCCTCATCGACCTCGTCACCATCGGGTCGCCGCACATCGCGGTGATCCGTCAGTGGCTTGAGGCTGGCGAGGAGCTGGCGGTGAGTGCTATCGTCTGGTCGGAGTTTTTGAATGGCCCGCACACGAAGCAGCAGAAGGATGCCGTGCAAGCCATCGTCGAAGGGCGCATCCTCGACTTCACGGTGAAAGAGGCCGAGCAAGCCTCACGCCTATTTCACTACACGGGTCGCAAGCGTGGCTCGCACGCCGATTGCATGATCGCTGCCTGTGCGATGACGAAGGACACCCAACTGGCGACGCGCAATATCGGCGACTTTGAAAAGTTCGTTCCGCACGGGCTGAAAATGCTGGCAGTGGCGACGGTAGCGTAAAACTCGTTTTACACCTTCACCAGCCCGCGCCGGATCGCCTCTGCGGTGGCTTGGGCGCGGTCGTTGACTTTGAGTTTCATCAGAATGCGGCTGACGTGCTGCTTCACAGTGTCTTCACTGATGCCGAGGGTGGCGGCGATTTCTTTGTTGGCATTGCCACGGGTGACGAGGGTCAGGATCTCACGTTCACGCGGAGTGATTTCAGGTTCAGCCAGGTGGTCTTTGAGTCGTTGGGCGATTTCGTCAGGCAGGCTGCGTTCACCTTTGGCCACGGCGCGAATAGCCTTCAGCAGGGCCTCGCGAGAGGCGGACTTTTGCAAGTAACCGAGTGCGCCAGCTTTGAGTGCGGAGCGGATTTCTTCATCTCGGGCAAAGGTGGAAAAAATGAGCACGTGCGCTTCAGGATGTTCACGCAAGAGAGCGGTCGTAGCCTCAATGCCGCTAATGCCGGGGAGTTGGAGATCCATGAGCACGACATGAGGCTTCTTTTGATCAAAAAGAGCCGCCGCGTCTTCTCCACGATCTGTTTCACCGACGACTTTCAGATCATCCTCCAACTCGAGTGAGGCAACTAAGCCGCTGCGGACGACGAAGTGATCGTCAATGATGAGGAGGGTGATCATGGGAGAAGAAAAGAAGTAATCAGTAATCAGTAATCAGTTAAGCCTGCCGGTCGAACTTCCATGGGCTGGGGCTCGGTGTTTCGAGTTGGCATCGCGTAGTAAACCGCTGAGGCGGCCAAAAGCATCATTGAGGTGGGAAAGGCAAAAGCGACGATCAAAGCTCCAAGAGTGGAGCGAGAGTTTCGCAGGGACCAAATCAATGGGATTAGAGCTAAGGCACCGATCCAGCCCCACTTTCCACTGAGAACAAACAACGCCACTAACAGCCAGCCAATGGCTGTTCCACCCTCAGCAGCTAGGGGGAGCTCAAAAGCGAATCCAGCATCGAAGCCTATTGTTTCCCCAGTCGTGAGGCAATACTTGACTGAGGTGAAAGTCAGGTTGGACATGAAGTCAATTTAGGTTCTCAGGTTGGATTCGTAAAGGCCACAATGGATTTGGCAGCGCTGCGTCCTGACCGGTGATCTTTAACCGCTGAAAGGACGCTAACCGATACCTCCGATATGTGTAGTCTGCTGGGCTCGGATAACTTGCTTTGCTAGAGCGTGCCCTGGCCCCCGAGATGCTGGGTGATGAATGCCTCTGGCGTGATGGGCTGGGGTTTGTAGCCTGCGCCTGCAAGGGAGCGGAAATGCCGGTCCTCGGTGATGACGTAGTCAGCATGGGCGGCAATGGCGCAGTCGGCGAATTTGTCGTCATCAGCATCAGCGGGGATGGTGAGGAAGCGGTAGGCGGGGGAGAGGTAGCGGATGACGCCGCGTGTCTCGTCCACCAGCTCAATGAACTCCGGCGCACGGCGACCGAACATCCCGACGAGGACATTGGTATCGATGCAGACGATCATGCGCGGCGGTATGGATGCGCGGCACGGTGCTCCGCCACGGCAGCGGCGATGCTCTCGGGCGTGAATCTCCCCTGGGCGCGGGCATCATCAGCGGCGTCATCCAGCTCGGCGGTGATTTCTTGCAACCTGATCTCTAGTAAGAAACGTCGAGCCAACTCCAGAGCAGCATCCGGCAAAGAATCCACCTGCGAGTGCAGTAGCGGACGCAGGACTTTGGGGTCTTTTGGAGTCGGTGCGTTTAAAGTGATCATGCTGGGGATTTTGTCACAAGCGAGGCATGCTTGCAAGGTAGCGTTGGGCTTCAGCCCGCGCGGGTTTCGAAATCGGCTCCTCTGACATCAGCGTCTGGTTAGCGTCAAATCAGCGGTTTTATCCGTCAGTCTCTCACCGCAAAATTCACCGCACGTCATGCCTCTCCTCCAAATGCCCGCCGCCTCGACTGCCCGCCGCAGCCAAGGCTTGACCTCTCACGGCTTTATCGCTTCCTTCGGCACATGGATTCAAAAACCATTCCTCCTGACATGATCAGCTACTACGGAAGAAGGGCTAGCGAGTATGAGCAGATCTATGCCAAGGTAGAACGTCAGGAAGATCTTCGGCGAATACGCGGAATCGTGGGTGCGGGATTTTGCGGTCACGACGTGCTGGAAGTTGCGTGTGGCACTGCCTACTGGACGGAAGCCTTCGCTGCGGAGGCAAGATCGGTCTTGGCATGCGATCTCAGTTCAGAGGTGTTGGAGATTGCGCGCGCCAAAGAATGGGGAACCGGTTCCATCGAGTTTTGCCAAGCCGACGCTTATGCGCTGCCAGCGTTTAAGCGCCAGTTTTCAGCTGCTTTCTCTGGGTTTTGGTGGTCGCATATTCCGCGAAGCAGGCTCGCAGGCTTCCTCGACAACTTTCACCAGAAGCTTCAACGAGGCTCCAAGGTCATGTTCATCGATAATCGATTCGTTGAAGGAAGCAGCACCCCAATTTTCCGGACCGATGAACATGGAGATTCGTTTCAACAACGCCATTTGGCGGATGGCAGTGTCCACGAAGTCCTCAAGAATTTCCCTTCGGAAAGTGAGTTATTAAGCGCGGTCTCAGACTCAGCTTCAACGGCAGGGGTTCTGCTAACCGACTACTTTTGGATTCTGAGCTACCAGATCAAATAAAGAAACATCCCAACATGAAAGACGGAGCATGAACAACGTGTCTGACCCTGTAAACCTCAGAGGCATCCCATCCAAACGCCCGCCGCCTAGACGACCCGCCGCAGCCAAGGCTTGACCTCTCGCGGCTTTATCGCTTCCATCGGTGCATGGATTAAAGAGTCTTTTCGTTGGGGAACTCCTGCCCTCTTTCCCAATTCAACCGCGTTTTCCCAGAAAAAACTGTGCATAAAACTGATTCACCCACAATTAAGTGCGGCTAAACAAGGTCGGCCAAAAAACATGAATGTAGAGTTCCATCACTACGATGCTAGTCAGAAGCGCTGGTTCACTAAGGTGGCGAAGAGAGCCGCTGAGCGTGTGTCTACCATAGTTTCTGAATTTGATTATCAAATGCCAGACACTTGGTCCGCTGAATTCGCGTTGAAAGAAATGACCCGAACCAGAGTTCATCGCATTAGAGTCCAGCATCAGACGATTATATCTGTTACCTTTGCCGCTGCTAGTTGGCAAAGCCTAGATTCATCCGCCGACGATGCTATCGCTCAGCTTGCTTCAGCGGTTCTATGCGTTGTTCCTCAGGACTTGGCAGACCAGTTGCGTGGCGCGTTTATCGAAAATGGAGTCAGCCAGTTGCGCCCGATTTCGATGACTAGTGAGGACGCTCCTCCAGACTCTAACCATCATGTTGAGTTGTGTATCAGGAGCCAGGGCATTGGCCTTGATGAGTTCTACAGTCTCTATGACCGATTAGATGTTCACCTTCGAGATCAGAGACTAGGGTTTGTCGATGGCTCAAGCTGGAGCGGGGACAGCTACTGCATCGACTTTTCACTACCTATTCGGGAGGCTGGGATACGATGTGTAATGAGCTTTATCACTGAGCAAGGGCACCGTGATCGCGTCACCCTTTCAGATATTTCAACAGGAGAGAGTCTGGAGAGCTAGAAACAGGGCAAACATAAGAACGAATTGAGCAGCGCTTACCTTCGTCATTTCCCCAGCGGCAGCTCGACACACACCGTCGTGCCTTTTCCCGACACGCTTTCCCATTTCACCTCGGCACCGACTTTCCTCGCTCGTTCGCGGATGCCGATGCAGCCGAAGTGACCGGGTTGGCCGTGGGTTTGGGCGGTGGGGTCAAAGCCTTGGCCGTTGTCGATGATGCGGAGAGACAGGAGTGAGGGAGTGGTGGAGAGGTGAAGCTGGATTTGGGTGGGCTGGGCGTGTTTGAGGGCGTTGGTTATGGCCTCTTGGGCGATCATGCGGAGGTGGTGAGTGACGGGCGGCGGGATGGGGCCGATGGGGTGGAGGTCGAGCGTGATGGCGATGCCTTCGGGAGCTTTGTTGGCGAGGAGTTGCAGGGCCTCGGGCAGGTTGGTGGCGTGCGCGGTGTCGTCGCGGAGGTCGGAGACGAGGTTGCGGGCTTCGCTTTGGATGCGGGAGACGAGGTTGCGTGAGGTTCCGAGGAGGCTGCGGGCTTTGTCTTCAAGCGGACGCGTTAGGGCTGCATCGAGCCGGAGTGAAAGGCCGGTGAGTTCTTGCTCCAAGGTGTCGTGGAATTCGCGGGCGATGCGCTGGCGTTCTTCGAGCGTGGCTTGTTCGACGATCCTGCGTTCGAGTCGGGTGATTTGGCGGCGTTGCTGAGTGATCCAGAACAAGCTGAGCGAAACGATGGCACCGAGGATGCTGATGGTCATGATGAGGCGTTGGGCATCCCAAAACGGTGCTTTGCTGAGGATGCGAATATCCGAGATCGAACGCAAGAGCAGCGAGGCGCGATCTGGCTCGGAACGGAAGCCTTTGTCAGTGCTGGCAGATTCGACAAGGCAAATGCCGGTGAGTGCGCAGGAAGAGCCGAGTTCAAAGTCCGGCGTGTTTGATTGAAGTAGGAAAGCACGGATAGGGGTGCCGCCAGAGGTGAAGCGTAGCTCGAAGCCATCGGCAGTGCGTAAAACATCCTGAAGCACGGCAGGTGACCTGAGATGCACGAGATCGGCATCGTGTGAGCCATCTAGGAAATCTTGGAGTGAAATATTGACCGCCTCAGGTGCGTCCGCAGGCTCGGTATTGAGTAAGAGCGCATCCGCCAATGAGGCGCTGAATCCAGCCATGATGGGAAAACCGATGATCTCGGCTGAATGACCCGACGTGAGATCCATCGGCGTATTGAGTCGGATGGCGATGGAAGGCGATAGCTGTGGTGTTTCGGGTTTATCTTTCGGGGCTTCGCGTGGTGGCGGAGGTGGTGTGGAATCACGCAGAAAAACACGACCATCAGGGAAAGCCGCGAGCACCGTTCCACGAATGCGGGCACGGTGTTGGGGCTCATCCGCAGAGCCAAAAGGCAAGAGTGCGGCGACAGAGGTGATGGGCAGCGAATCGGCAGCAGACGGGACATGGATCACGACGACATCACTCCAATCGGTGACACGTAAATAGGGGAACACGAGTTGCCGCCGATCATTGATGCCGCCAGCGGCGAGGGCGGTGATGCGCAGGCGGGCATCGATCAGATTGGGCGCAGATGCCAGGGCTGCATCGACACGGACCTCGATCACACGACTGCCGATGGCCAGTCGGAGTAGGCTGCGATTTTCATCCAAGGGCGTGAGTGTGCGCCCGAGGCCTTCGATGCTGACTCTTTGGTAATGAAAGCGCCCGGTGGTGAGGTCCTCGTAACCTGCTTTTACCGGCTCTGGCGCTGGCCCATGCCCTAGAATATGCAACTCAATCACATCAACCCCGGGCAGATAAAGCCCAGCCATTGTGAAGCCTTTGACCCGCACTTGATCACCCACAATCAGGTCATGGCGGGCAGGTTTAAAATGCAGGTGAGTACCCGCACTGTTGTCCTGGACAAAAGCCGTGCCGCCACTCTCCACAAAGCCAATGGTGGCCGTGAGATCGACAGGCAGTTTCTCCAAAGACCGCTCATACGGCAGTGTGCGGATGTCGATGGCGCGAGTCAGCACGTTTTGACCCGCAGCCTGGGAAAGCAGCAGAAGAGAAAGGAGTGCAGTGCGCGGAATCACAGGTCAGAAACTATCCGGCAGCTTACCCCAGTCGCCAGTGTCTTCACCATCACTTTCGGGGAGGCTAGCGATGGGACGGCCATCATGATCACTGACGGTAACGACGCCGCCTTTAGGCGTGGCCACGGCCTGGATGCCCGTACTGCCAGTATTATTGAGATGCAGTCCACCGGCTTCTTCATAGACCCCCATGGCCACGCGCTGGAAGCCGAGGTCATTATTGATGAGCATGCGACCACCATGATCCGTAGCATCCAAGGTGAGCTGAGCAGTACCATCGACAGTCGCAAGCACCACCGAGCCCGCGACGGGACCGCCGGAAAGTGAGGCAATGCCTGCGCTCTCGGCGGAGGGACCGTAGGCACAGACGATGCCGCCTTGATCCCCTTCGCCCAGCATGACGATGGGACGATGATGCTTTTGCACAATGGTCACGGCTTTTTCAGCCGTGACAGCCGTGAGCACTTTCGTCTCTGGATCGACGGGCGAGATGACCTCGATGGAGGAGACATCTGCACTGGCGATGGCGCGCACGCCTTCTTCATCGGTCAGGCTTTGCAAAGTCAGCGCTGAGTGACTGCCGAAGTGATGAGCCAGCATCACCCGCACGTCGCCTTGGGCATCATGCATGGTCAGGCTGCTGGCCACATCTAGCGCCGAGATGTCCACCGACTTTTGCCCACCGATTCCACGTAGGCAGAGGCTACTGCCAAACTCACCTGCCGTGAGGCTTGCCTGGGTGCCAGTACCAGGGATTTTGTTTTCGTGCACACAGATTTCAGCCGCACCGGTCATGGCTAAGATGGAAACGCTATGATCTTCTTCTGGGCTGTGCATGAGCAGTGCAGGACCATCTTCCCTCGCCACTAGCGCGATGGCGTCAGATTGTCCGGCAATGCCCGCAGTCAACATGCCGCCTGTTTCATCAGCACGCAGTTTTAGCATGGTGTGACCGTTGCCATCAGCAAAGATGAGATTGGTGCTAGGCGTGGCTTTTTCTCCATCCGGGCTGGGCATCTCCGTAATACCATGGATCAGCACCGCCCGCGCCTGACCATCTTCCTGGAGCACAGCGATGGAGCCACCATCCTCCTGAGCACGCATCAGGGCACCAGGCTGGCCGTCGTCTGAAAGCACAGCGACGCAGCCACAATTGTCCCGAATGAAGAGGTCCGTCCGAGGTTTAAAATCTCGGCCTTTGAGCTGTAAATGAGGATCTCCAGACGACTCGAAGCCCATGTTTACGGCAGGAGCAGACGACTCGGGATAATGCAGGTGGATGTAGCCGCCATCTGTATCTGCACCCATGTGAACTGCGATGTAGCGCTGATCTTCCGCAGGCCTGACCACGAAATCGGTGCATTCTAAATACACACGGCGGATGCCTTCAGGGTCGTTTTCGATACTGACCACCTTTTCAAGTTCATCCAGCCGCCCCTGGACCCGCTTGAGTTCTTCTTGCACAACGATGAGAGCTGTTTGGAGATCCTGTAGTGTCATACTCATGGCAGTTTAAAGGTAAGAGTTCCGTCAAAGATAAGCGAGTGCATCCTGAAGGAGCAAGTCTGCATCCATAATCCATGTAACTAACGTTTTCAGAATGAATCATGGCACATGGCCAATGATGCATTTTACTAGCCCATGCTTATTCGCCACGATTTTTTACGCTCTGCTTGTCTTATCAGTTTGGTCTGCAGCTCCTGCACTGTAGGGCCTGACTTCAAACTTCCTGAGATGAAGCTCACTTCCCGCTGGAAACAGCAGGCAGATGTTTCAGACCTGGCACTGCCGGATCAATGGTGGACGCTGTTTAAAAATAGTACGCTCAATGGACTGGTGGAGCGTGCGCTTTTATACAATCAGGATCTAGCAAGTGCCGAGGCACGTGTCGCCACGGCAAAAGCCATGCTGGGCGTGGAACGCGCGGCCTGGTTTCCTCAGCTCAGCATGGATAACAGAGCTGCCTATGAGCAACTCTCTGCAAACAGTATCGGCGCTAACTTGCCACCTGGTGTGCCGCTGCCATCACTGGAGAGAGATCGTCATCAGGCTTTCCTCAATTTGAACTACGAGGTCGACCTCTGGGGAAAAGTGCGCCGCAGTGTGGAGGCCTCAAAAGCACGTGAAACTGCGTCCGTGGACAATCTGGCGGCTCAGAGACTGGTGGTCGCAGCGGAAGTTTCACGCAGCTTTTTTCAGATCGCCTCGCTGGATACTCAGGAGCATGTTTTGCAAGAAACCATCGCCCTACGGCAGGAGTCGCTATCACTTCAGCAATCCCGTTTTCAGGGTGGTCTAGCGAATGAGATGGACGTAGCCCGCTCACGCACCGAGTTGGAATTGGCTAAAAACGACAAGATCAATATCGAGCGTCAACGTGGCAACGCGGAGAATGCTTTGGCCGTGCTTTGTGGCGAGCTTCCGTCTTCGTTTCGCTTGGCTAAAAGCCACCATTTGCCGAGTCCGCCGAGAATCTCTACTGGCGTGCCGAGCACTTTGCTTCAGCGTCGTCCAGACATCCGTGCGGCTGAGCAGGCCATGCGCGAGGCCAATGCCAATGTCGGTGTGGCCAAAGCCAACTTTTATCCAGCTTTCAGCCTCGTCGGCAATGGCGGCTTAGAAAGCGTCGGAGCGGAAGATTTCATCGAGTGGAAAAGCCGCACCGCCAACATTGGTCCACAACTCAGCATTCCGATCTTCCAAGGCGGACGTCTGCGGGGAAACATGCGCAGTGCCCAGGCTAAACACCAGGAAAGCGTGGCAGCCTATCGTCAATCGATCCTGACGGCTCTGGGAGAAGTGGAAAACGCCATGCTAGACGTGAACGCTTACGGTCGCCAACGTGCTGCTGTGAGTGCTGCTGTGGCGGCTTCTCAAGAGACCAGCAAGCTAGCCCGACTGCGCTATGAAAAAGGCCTAGCTAGCTACTTCGAAGTCGTCGATGCCGACCGCACCGTGCTCACCACACGTCTTCTTCAGGCTCAGCTTGATGGCCAGCGCCTCACCGCAACTGTGCAGATGATCCGCGCTTTGGGTGGTGGGTGGAAATGAACCCGCCCTTCTCACTTAAATCATCAATTAAGGGGTGCTGATCAGACGAAATTGCCAAGGGAGATCAATGGCGGTGGGAATCAGTAGCCGGACAGTTTCTCGCTTGGTTTCTTGATCTCGTTGAATCTCTTGCACCGAGTAGTCGATGCCGAAAGTCAGGCTGGACCAGGTTTGGCCATCAAGGCTGGCTTGAAGTGTGACGGCGCTGTCCTGGATGCCAATGTTCCGAGTGTAGCTAAAGCGGTGCTGTGCCAATGAACTGCTTTGAGTGCTTGATTCAGACCCGATAATCCATACGTCGGCTTGACCATCAGAATCTAGATCTAAAGAGGCTTCATTGGATACGAATAATGAGGCGTTAGTAGCGCTGGCGCCGACCCCTCTTTCAAAGACCAGATTATCCATCGCATAAACATCCACCGTGACCTCAGCAGACACAAGATCTCTGAAGCTACTTGGGAAAGTGAATGTTTGAAAATCGGCCAGAGGCCCCGTGCTATCTGTGATACCATCTAAAACAAAGCTGGTTGTCACTGTGGAACCAGTGCTCTTCACCCCATTGAAGGTGATCGTCTTCGGCGCAGCAGAAAGATAACTGTGCTCCGCTAGATCGACGTAATAGAGATGAAAGGTCCCATTGTCTGAGCGCTTGATTCTTAAAGGCCGCTGGCTGGCAAGAGGCGCAATGTGCGGGGTGCCATTATTCGGACGATTGATGTGATTGGCTCCGATGCGTAAAATTTGATTCGGTGTGGTGAAGATGAGGCCATCCTCTGAATAATTGGCGGAGCTACTTTGACTGTTGTCTGCTGGTGCTCCGGTGCTGAAATCAACGGTGACAGGATTAATGGCAATCACTTGGGCAGCAACGCTGGTCGTGCGATTGAACTGCGTCTGACCCACGACATTGAAATTTACGACACCCGAAAAGTTGCCAACAGAATGAAAGGTGGCGCTGATAGGAACCTGGGCAAATTGGCCTGCATTAATCGTCACTGGCGTGCTCGGAACTTTAAACAGGGCTTGTGTAGAACTGAGGTTGAGGGTTAGGTCTTGACTGGTGAGATTGCTAACCGTCACATTGATCGACTGAGTACTACCCAGAGGAACGGTTCCAAAATTCACAGCAGTTGGAGCCAGAGAGACTGCCCCCGGGTCAATGGACGAAAACCGGCGAGTTGTCGGAGAGAAGAGAACCAGGCGCGAGTGATCAGCGGTAGCAGCCATCAGCTCTGTTGTGAATGGAAGAGATGCTAACAGCTCGGCCTGAGCTGTAGTCGACAAGCTTGAAGTATTAGAAAAAGCCATCTGCCCATTCCAGGAGGAGGCAACAATCGGCATCTGAAAGTTCGGGATTTGCGCAATGCTACCGCTGCCTGAGTAAGCACCTGCATTGTAAAAAGCACGCTCGCCATTTCCTGATACCACAAAGCGTGAACCCAAAGTGCCATTCCAATAATTGGCGGTGCTATAGCTGATGCCTGACGAGCTAAGCGTGTAGCGTTGAATGCCAGTGGTAGAGAGAGATTGCTGCACCGCTGCAAAAAGCAGCGTGCCATTTCCAGTCGTGCGAGTGAGACTGTCAGGCAAACTGATAGCGCCGCCTACAGCTGCCCCGTTACTAGAATTACGCATCTGCAAGACATTGGTTGAACTGCGCACGATCACTCGACCGGAAGGTGCATTGTGCAAAGCCTCAGCGGATGACGGAAGCACAAGAGTTCTGACAATCTGATGTGGCTCCTGACGATGAACAGTCACCATGCGTGTACCATTTTGAGCCAGCACATAGACACGATCATCCCCTGCATGCACGGCAAAGTCCGAGGCCTCGTAGCCCAAGGGTAGGAGGTGATCGATTTGAGCGTTTAAAGGATTAATCCAGAGCAGCCAAGCCTCTGATGGACTTGCAGGATCTACGTGAAGTGCATAAACCCGCATCAAGACAGGATCAGCTTCCATTTTGATGATGTTCAGTGAACCCAGCAATCGGAAGTTGACTGTGATGTTGACGGTATCGGCACCTGACGAAAGTGCTATCGTCGCTACATTGGATGCAGCCACCAACCCTCTAGGGTCAAGGGTCAATGATAAGGTCACAGGCCCAGCGCCAGAGGTGGATTCAAGACTGAGCCAAGGACTATTTTCTGAGAGCGTCCATCGGGTATCACTCGCTGCGGTAGCGATGGAGACAGAAGTTTCCACCTTAATCGTGCTGCCCTTTAAAGCTGCTGCAGAAATAGTCTGTGAAGTGGATACAGCCGTGGGAAGTCGAAAACTCCAGACGCTGCCTTTGATGGTAGTATCATCCAAGTTTCGAATATCGACCCGCCAATAATAAGTTAGACCCAGCTGTAAAGTGGAGGGATCGATGGAAAAGCTCCCTGCGGGTGTATTGCCCAGATAAGCCGTGCCCGAAAACTGATTGTTTGCAGCTGCCACCGCTACTGGATCAGTGCCTAGATACACATCATAACTAGCAGCTGTAGGAGTGCCATTCCAGATCAAAGAGGGAGGAGTGGAAGGTAAGAGGCCACCATCTGTCAGAAGTGGCGTTAATTGCGTGGAATTTAGATTGGGCACCTCTAATCGAGCAAGCCGATT
The DNA here is from genome assembly GCA_026397605.1 of Verrucomicrobiota bacterium. Lineage (GTDB taxonomy): Bacteria > Verrucomicrobiota > Verrucomicrobiia > Verrucomicrobiales > Verrucomicrobiaceae > Prosthecobacter. The sequence continues at coordinate 32,467 of JAPLUM010000660.1, forward strand.
CAACGTGCGATGAAGATAAATGAGCGCTTTCTGATCTCCATCGAATGCCATGACCCCAGGTGTAGCCGTATAAGTTTTGAGTGTAGCTCCTGTTTCTGAGTCGATCAGTACATCCGTGCCAGCCAAGGCATTCCCATAGGCTGAGGCAGCGTAAAATGCTAACGGGGAATGCTGCCTTGCAGTACTAAGATCGGCGGCAAACTGATGGTTCTTCGCGATGACCGCCGCACGACCTGCAGTGAAGAAAACAGGGGTATCAAGTGGCGCCTGAAACAGCGTTGCTGAACTTTGTCCTGTCATGGTTAAGGTGTCTGTACCAGCACTGAGACGCACCAATTCGGAGGTGCCTGCGCCAGTCCAGCCTGTTTGAGACCATGCATAGATCGTGCTACCATTTGGCGTGACCACGAAGTCACCAATCCCCGCACCACTGCTCAAGGTGAAGGTTGAGAGATCTGTTCCTGCATTAAAATCAAAGACGTGTAATTGCGGGTTCGTGGCTGCATCTGTGTAGTAAACAATCCCCGGGCGACCTGCTTCAATATGATAATGATAAGGTGCCGTGGTGCCAGCATCAGCAGGAGTGGGGATACTGCGCGTGCTACGTAGCATAAAGGTTTCAAGGTCCACTTCTGAAATGGTGCGCCCAGAAAAACTGATGGCATAAAGCAGTTTACCATCCGTGGTGATATCTGAGTCTGTGATGTCCGGGGGTAGGCTCAAGAGATTCTGAACTTTCAACGTGCTAGCATGCATGCCTACTAACAGGGAAGACGCGGCATTTACGCCGCGGATCACTCCTAGCATGCGCGGGCTCTGATAATCCGTGAGTAGTTGAGTGTAATCTGCCGCATGCTCGTTTAAAGTCACAGGCACGACGACGGTAGAACCGGGATACGAAATGGCAATCGTTGAACGGTAGTTACCCTCCGTCAAGAAAGGATCATAGATGACCAGAATACTGTCATTACCTGTGCCACTGGTTTTAGATAAAGTCATCCACTGGGCGTTGGATCTAGCTGTCCAAGCAGGCTGCGTGCCTGGCAGAGCTGTGAGGGTGATCGTCTGTGGCGGGGCACCTTGATTTGGAATCTGAATTGTATCAATGGCTGTAGGGCTTACTTCCAGTAGTCGCGGAGTTACCTCTAAACTCACGGGAACATCCAGGATGTTAGCGTTGGCGGCGTTGCTGGTGAAGCGTAAGACGGCAGAATGAGTCCCGACATCAACCTGGCTAGCATCGAGTTTCAAAGTAACTGCAGAACTGGCTCCACTAGCGGTAACACCAGACATCGGTGTGGCTGACACCCAAGGTAGGCGGTTCGGTAGCGCTACTTGACTCAAGAATAGCTCCATCATGCTTTGGGCAAGGCTTGAAGAGACCGCAGCTCCGTTAGCACGGGCAAAGAGAAGATAGTACAATCGAGTCGAACCAGAAAGTCCTCTGACAGAGTGATCATCCAGATTGGTGTTTGAGCTGTAGCTGTGGCTGATAGTCGGCTTGTCCTCGAGAATGATGAGATGGTTGACCGATGGATCAGAGGTCCCACGCACAGACTTAAAAAAGCCTTTGTAAGTGACGCCATCAACCCTGTGAGTCAGCACTGCCGCATCCGTCGTTCCGTAGCCATCGGCACCCAGATCTCCAGAGATGGAAAAGCTCGTCACTCCGTCCAAATCAGCGGCAAAGATAAACAAACCATCGTTTTTGCTCGTAAAGTAGCGACCACCTAAGCCGAGCGAAGCATTGGCTGTGACTTGATTGTTGGAATACGCGATCGAATTGCCAATATTGGTCCCCAGGATGTTTCCTGTATCGTACATGTCGTTCCCACCATCGGAAATCGATGAGCCGCTATCTCCTTCCAGGAAGGGGTAAAAATCAGGAAGCAGGGCGGTAATCTCTGCATGGTGATCATTCACGTTTTGCAGAATGTCATGCAAAGTTCCGGTCACCAGAGTCGTCGAGCTTAGCTCGTTCTGCCAATTGAGTCTCGAACCTCCTTGATTTTGGACTGTTAAAAATTCATCCACCGACGCTCCTTTTGGAAGGGTCACAACCAGCTCTGCTGGTTCAACACGAATTTTAGGAGGTGTCACGCAACGACCCAACACCGAAAGAGTGACTTCACCGACAGGTGACTGGTTTGTCGTAAATCTGATCTCACTGTTATAAGAGCCCAACTGTGCAGGAGTGAACTGCAACGTCATGGTTTGACTCTGTCCACGACTTAACTGCAAAGGTGTATTGATGGGCAGCCAGCTAAACTGCGGATCGGCACTCTGAATGTTCGAGATCACTAGGTTAGCATTGCCTGTATTGCTCAGAGTTAATTTTTGAGTGGATGTATTCTCAAGATAGGTATCGGCAAAGGTCGCTACAGATGGAGATAAAGTCAGTCTCGGAATGGGTCGTACCGTGATACTCACAGGGATGATGACGCTTGGCCGGCGTGGATCGTCACTGGTAATCGTTATACTTCCAGAGGTGGTAGCTGCTGTGGCGTTTGAGCTGGTCAGCACACTCAAAACGATTGCACTGCTGGCCTGTGGTGCCGTGCTTCCAGATGAACGATTGAGCGAGGTTAAATTCATTAAAGAGTTGGAGGTGCGGGCAGTCCACTGCATCGCCGCTCCGCCTTTATTGGCAATGTGGATCGTCTCCGTAACAGAGCTACCAGGATCGACGGTCAGATTGATCGAAGTCGGAGTTGCCTCAATGATCGGCCCCATTGTGGCGCGGCCTGACACAGGGAAACTGAGCGCGGGCTCAGAGGTGCCGGCACTACTTACGGTGATGGTGGCCGAGTAATCTCTAACCTCTTTGGGATCAAAAAGCAGGTTGACCGTGGTCATCTCACGCGGTTGCAAAGTCTTGGGTAAACTGATTCCAGAACTTTTGATCGCTGACTCACTGCTG
>JAPLUM010000458.1 GCA_026397605.1 Verrucomicrobiota bacterium
CAGTGGCACAGCAGCTGCCTACGCTGACGACCAGCACTTATCCGCAGGGGAGTGGCATGGCCAACCTCACTCTCAGTAAGCTCGGCACCGTGACCATGACCGGCACACTGGCGGATGGCAGCGCCTTCACCACCAGCACGACGGTGGACAACACCATGCAACTGCGGCCCTTTGCCACACTTTATAAAGGCAAAGGTTATATCAGTGGCACCTCTGTATTTGATGTCATCAATGATCCAGATACTGACGTCAGGAGCCTGGGCAACTGGCAGTGGCTGCGTCCGCAGGATCTGCTTTCCCACTACTACCCAGCGGGCTGGCAAAATCTGCAAGTGGGCTTTGCCGGAGCCCTTTACCGTAACATCACGGCCCAGAGTAGCCTGAAAGCCAGCGGCGGATTCCCCCTTTCCCTGCCAGATAATCTGGGCAATGCCACCCTCAGCTTCAGCCAAGGCCAGCTCAGCTCCCTCATCCAGCGCACCCTCAATGTCACCACCGCCAATCTCGTACAGAAGCTGCCCATCACCGATACCTCTTACACCGTCAAGATCGACGCTAAAACTGGCATCGTGACCGGCGACTTCCTGCACACCCTAGGATCACGATCCACCTTTAAAACCATCATCCTGCAAAAAGGCATCACTGCCGCAGCCCGTGGCTACTTCCTCACCCCAGCCCCGAAGCCCATCAACTACACCGGAGAGAGCGGCCACGTCGAACTGATCGGGCGATGAGTTGGAAGTGTTCTGCTAGCTCACGATCAGTCTCTCGTTGAAATAGAAAAGCGGTGAAGTTGCGTGCAAGCATTCTAAACTATCACGGGGATTCGCCGGAGGGCGTCAACAAAGACGCCGCCCCCGCAGCTTCTGAAATTAAGCCTGCGGTGCGGCTCCAGATTTGTCACGCTCTAGCAGATTACTGAGGCTAGCGACCATTCCGCCACCGCATTTACCCGCAATCTCAGCGGCCGCGACTACATCATACCAGGTGACCCCGACTGTAGCCTGCTCATCGGTGCCATCCAGCGGTATGGTACGCATCCTAAACTCATGCCCCGCGCCGAGGTCAGTCTCACCGACGACGAAATCGGCATGCTCCACGAATGGATCGAAGACGGAGCTTATTGGCCGAAAGGCGAGCAGGGCAGACTGCACGCTGTGAAGGCCACCGCTGAGTAGCCCATCAAATGAATGGCCTTTCAGGACGGCTCAAGCCACGTCGAAGGTCGGATGTGTGAACCCTGCGGAACACTATGGAGTGAGGCATTGCCAATACTTCAGAAAGACGAGCGGCTGGGCTGCGTTTTGACGGGACTTATCATGAAAAATTGGTCGCTCTGTTCATCCCTCCTACTCGCTTTAACCTGGTTGCCATCTGCTGAGGCGGTGGACTACAAGCCGGAGCTCTTTCAGAGCAGCAAGCTTATCTATGAAGATCGGTTTGATGGAGCTAGCCTGAACACGGAATTCTGGGAAGTGCGTCAGAGCACCACCTGGGCCATGCAGGACGGCGTGTTAGTGGGCAAACCTTCGTCCAAGGACTTTCAGGAGAAGAAAAAGGCTAGTGATGATCCGTCCCACGCTGGTTTGAAGCCTGTGATCTGGCTGAAGAAAGTGCCGGAGAATTTCATCTGTACCCTGCGTTTGCGCTACAGCGCTAAGGCGTATCAAAAAGGATTTCCGCTGCTCGATCTGGGGCATCATATTCACACCCTGAGTTTTAGCGAAAAAGCCACAACACTGACCCTCAAGAAAGACGTCGAAAAACTCGCGGTGGAGCAGCCACTCTTTGCTTTGAATCAATGGCACGACGTCGCCATCGAACTGAAGAAGGGCAAGCTCCTGCTCACCATCGACGGTCAAAAGCACTCCTTTGAAAGCCAGAATATCGACATGACCGGCCAAGCTCAGATTGATTTCAAAGCGGTCGATTTCGGCACCTGTGAAATCGACGATATCAAGCTGTGGGAAGGCCAATGAGCGAATGGCAGTGTCTCTTTGGGGGTGTCGTCTATTTGCTGCGGAGGCGCGTGAGCGGGTCGAGAAAAGAGAGGAGCGCGGGCAAGAGTGCCCGCGCTCCCTTCAGTCAGCACCTCTCCCAAACGACGAAACCAGTTTTCAAGCCGGCTTTTGCCGGATTTTCACGAATGTAACCCTGCACCGTTCTGAAATGCTCAGGACTGCGGATGAGGCGGTCAAAGTAATCGGGTTGCCAGAAGGGATTCAGGGCGCTGAGGCCGGTTTTGTGGATGAAACGGCTGGAAACACCTTTCCAGCCTTGCCGCGTGTCAGGCAGGGATTCGTCGGCGCGGAGGGTGAAGAGGACATGGACGTGATTGGGCATGATGGCGTAGCTCCAGAGGTCGTAGCGCTGGCCGTCGAAATGATGGAGGCGGTCGGCGACGATTTGAGCGAGGCGTGGATCACGCAAGGCGCAGGAGCCGTGGGCGGCGTCGAGGTGTTCGTCGAACTTGTCGGAGAAGTGGCCGTGGTAGCAGGCTTTAGTGATGTCGTCCCATGGTGGTGGATTCGCGGCGAGGTAGGCCTCGCGGGCAAGAAGCCAGTCATCGAGGAGTTCACGAGGCAGCGAATCGGCGAGATGGAAGGTGACGAAGATCGCCTCCTCGCCCTGCTGCCAATGCGGCAGCTTGTGAGCCGTCTTTTCGATGTCCCCTCGCGGATCGAAGAACTTCATGATTCATGCTAATCGAGGGGAGCGCGGGCACTCTTGCCCGCAATGTTGAAGTGGCGGCGAAGCCGCGAAGAGAAGAGGCGGACAAGAGTGTCCGCGCTCCTATCA
>JAPLUM010000656.1 GCA_026397605.1 Verrucomicrobiota bacterium
AGGACTTGAGCTGGTTCGTTGTTTTGGCTTCCTTCCGCCTATGAGCATTAGCACTGCCCCTTTCGGAGAGGACCGCATTCTCTTCCCGCTGCCGATTGAATGAGCTTCGGCTGAGTTGGAATGGCCAGCATCAGCCGCACGAAAACCCGCTGCCGAAAAAAATCTTGGCACCGTGGGCATGAAAGTTATGCGCACGAGCGCTGAAAATCTGTGATGAATGCTGCCCCAACATCCACCAGCCGTTCCTCAAACAAGACATGAAACGGCCGAGGGCAGCCATAAACCTAAAAACCGATACCATTTTGAACAGGAGAAAGCAGAGGAAGCAGAGATTCAGGAAGTTACGATGATGTATCGGAACTTTAGCCTTCACCTTTTGAGTCAACTTCTGCGCGTTTCTAACTCATTCATTCTCTGCTGCCTCCTGTTAATCCATTTCTCTTTCTAGGATAAACGCACCTATGAGCATTTTGACAGAACTTTTACACGATCATCATGCAGCGTTGACGCAGCCGCTGGATTGTGTGGCAGTCTGGCGGCCATGAAAACACACGCCATCCTCTTCCTCGCTCTTACCAGCCTGCTCAGCGCGCAGGATAAGCCGACGGATCCCTTCCTCAAAGACAAGCAAGCTCCCGCTGCTGCTCCTGTAGCCGCACCCGATGCTATCAAGAACCTTTCCTTCTTCATCGAGACCATTACCCTACCTCAGGCAGACTACGCAGCGCTGCTCGACTCGCCCACAGATCGCGTGAAGCTGCATGAGCGCGCCATTGCGGCAGTGAAAGCCGGCACGGCAAAGCTCGATGGCTGTCATCTCATCACCACCAAGAGCGGCATGAGTTGTCTCTCCGAAGGTGTCGATGAGTTGGTCTATCCAACCGAATGGGCTCAGGCAGATCGTGCTGGGCTTCAGTATCCCGCAGCTTTTGAAATGCGGCCAGTGGGTGATCGTTTTGAGATCGAGCCGACCCTCGGCCCCGATGGCGAAAAAGGCCCGATTGATCTCGTTCACAGCTTCAAGCGTGATCTTTTTCGTGGAATGCGTACCTTCAAAGCTGACACCACCCTTGTTGGCTTGCCAGTCGCAGATTTTATCGAGCAACAAGGCGCTTCCTCCTGCACCATGATTCCTGGTGTTCCTTCGCTCCTTTCGACTTTTGCCAGTCCAGGCTCCATCACGCTCGTCTTTTCCACAGCGCGTGCCATCGGTGTCGCTGATTCCTCTCAGGTGAGGGCTAATGGCATTTGGAATATTCAAATGAATGCCCGCGTCATCTCGCTGGAGCGCATGCAGGGCTGGGAGCTTCTCAAAAAGCATTCCCAGGGCGGTGCAACGCTCGTTGCTGAGGTGAAGTTGCTGCTCGCCTCCAAGGCTGCAACCTTGGAGCATGCCTCCACCATCATCACAAAATCAGGAACGAACGCGGAGATGCATTCTGGCCCGCTCTATTCCTACGGCATTGAGTTTGATCCACCCACAGAAGGGAAACCCGCTGAGCCCAGCAATGATCCCAAGACTCCCAGTAAACCGGCCATCGCACCGGATGCTGCTAGCACCAGGAACTTCGAGCGCCGCTCACTCGGTTTCCATTGGGAGGTCCAGCCGACATTGAGTGCTGACCGCGCTCTCTGTGACTACATCATCTCTTTCTCGAACTGTGTCATGTCAGGAAACTTGAAGGACAAAAACTGGAGTGAGCACTACCCGGAGGTGCCTATCTTTTCCAAGCAGCAGATCACCACTGGCGCGACGCAGGCCATCGGCACCACCACCCTGCTCGGCACGCTTAACCCTCCCGGCGAGACGGGCGTCAATGAGCACCAGGACAGCGGCCGTATCTGGCTACTCTTCATGACGCTGGACTTGGAATGAACCCGACACAGTCCAGTCAAAATCGCAGTGCCAGCTTCATGCTCGTGATGATGCTGGCACTCGCCGCGTGCATCGCGCTTGGAGGTGTGATGGTGGCGCAGCGTGAGGTGGAGACGCGTTTGGCGCGTGATCGTGCGCCACAGCGCGCACTGGCCAACGCCATGCAGACGGAGGCACGCAAGCTCGAACAGCTATACGACGAGCATCTCAAACGCACGGGTGGCCTGCTGACCAACGTTTCGCGTGATAGCCAGGCCCCACGCCGACTCGCAGAAAATGTAGAGGGCATTCAACGCATCTCCTGGCTCTATTGGAAGAGCGCCAGCGCAGAAACACATCTCAGCCTTGGCTTTCCTCCTGATCCGCCGCTGCCTGAGCCCACGCTGGAAACCAAACACTCTGGATTACCTCGGTCTCGTGTGTTGCTCGACCCCAAGATCATCTTTCGCGATGCAGGTGGCAAAAATGAAGGCTGGATCGACGAACCTGGCAAGCCGTTCATGTTTTTCGTCCAACAATTCGGCACCACTGTCATCCTCACCATCGACCGCAGCGCAGTCGAGGCTGCCATTACTCGGCACTTTCGCGACATGCTGCAATCAGCCTTCTCATCCGTTGCCCAGCTCGGTGGACCAGATGCCGTGCGTGATTCCAGCGGCCATGAGTTGAAGTCCACGGAAAATCTTCCGAATACACAGCCAGACGTTCTCTCGCCTGTTGTATCGCGTTTTGGCAGTTGGCAGATCGTTTCATGGGATCAGCGTGAGATGCGTGAGACGTATCATCTACCGACGCTGGTTGGTTCGCTCGCGCTGGCAGTGCTGGTGGCGGTCTGTGGTTTCGGGCTGAGTGCACAGCAACGGCGGGCGGCCCTGCTGGCGCGGCAGCGGGTGTCGTTTGTGAACCGTGTCTCACATGAACTCCGCACGCCGATGACGAACATCTTGCTGAATCTGGATGTGATCGAAGAATCGGTGCCAGAGACGGCGACGGGCCGGTTTGGCCTCGTCCGCGAAGAGGCTGGACGTTTAAGCCGATTGATCGAAAATGTGTTGACGTTTTCACGGCAGGAGGAAGGCCGTCTCACAATGCAAAACACCTCCTCTAAGCCGGTGGAGATCGTGGACGGCATTGTGCGGCAGTTTGAGCCGGCGTTGCAACGCCGAGGCATCACATTGACTCGTATGCACGAAGGATTGAAAACCGAAGTGATGCTTGATGCAGATGCGCTGGCTCAAATCACGGCTAACTTGCTTTCGAACGTCGAAAAATATGCGCCAAATGGGCCGGTCAGAGTGCGGACACAGCAGACGGAGACTGGGTTCGTTCTCAGCGTGACTGATGAGGGTTCTGGTATCGCTGCGGATGACGCTGGGCGCATCTTTGAACCGTTTACTCGCCTTGATGACCGTGTGCAGGCCGGTGTGAGTGGCGCAGGGCTGGGGCTGAGCATCGCACGTGAGCTGGCGCAGCGCATGGGCGGAACCTTATGTCTCGTGAATTCTGAAAAAGGAGCTGCGTTTGAACTGCGTTTACCGTTAAATCAACCTACTGCCCGATGACCATTCTCCTTGCCGATGACGATCCTGTGACGCTGGAGAGCCTGGCCGCGTGCCTGCAGCCGGAAGGCTTCCGCACGCTGCTGGCGTGTGATGGTGCAGAGGCGCTGGAGCTTTGGCGCAAGCACCGGCCAGATTTGCTGTGCTTGGATATTATGATGCCTGGAATTGACGGCTATGAGGTCTGCCGCCGTGTGCGGGCCCAGGATGCGGGCGTGCCGGTGCTGTTTATTTCAGCTAAAAGCGAGGAGATCGACGTGGTGGTCGGTTTGCGACTTGGGGCGGATGACTTTGTGCGTAAACCGTTCGGGAAGCACGAGTTGATTGCCCGCATAGGCGCTGCCTTGCGGCGTTCTCAGGCGGTAAAATCATCCACGAGTGGCTTTCAACTGGGACCGCTGCGTGTGTTGCCTGCAGAACTGCGGGCACAGCGTGGTGATGATAGCATGGACCTCACTCCACGCGAAGTTTCGATCCTCAAACTGCTGCATGAACGTGCTGGACAGGTGCTAAGCCGTGATGTGCTGCTGGATGTGTGCTGGGGTCTCGAATACATGCCTGAGAGTCGTACGCTGGATCAACACATCGCCAAGCTGCGCAAGAAGATCGAGCGCGAGAGCGAGGAGATCATCGAAACCGTGCGCGGTGTCGGTTACCGCTGGCGTGGTCAGGGATAAAGCAGAAAGCGCTGCTGCATGCCGCGTGGATCATTCTTTGTGTTCACTTGAGCGAGTAGTTCGGGGAGCTGCCGCACGGTTTGCATGGCAAAAACTGCCAGGCACTACAGGACTTGAGCTGGTTCGATGTTTTGGCTTCCTTCCGCCCATGAGCATTAGCACTGCCCCTTTCGGAGAGGAACGCATTCTCTCCCGGATGCCGATTAAATCCGGCTGAATCGAAACATCCCTCATTCACACAACACGCATTTCCGAAAAAACCTTGGCATTGTGGGCATGAAAGCTACACTCCTCTACATTGAATTTTATAATAAATCTGGCCACACTAAATTTCCATCGACCAGAAATCTTTGAAGACAGCCTCCGGTCATCCTTTAGTAGCTCCTTTTACCCCGTCTCAGCTCTACGTCCAGGGCCAGCACGATGAGGCCTCCTCAAAAGCCATTTCCTATTAGCCAGTGCTGCGCCCCTGCCTTCCATGACCTTGTGCCTATTGGCAATTGGCTAACAAAAATCACCTGCCGACACCGGCTTCAATCCAAGCACCTAACCCCATTCCCAAACGCTAAAATGAAAAGTAAATTTCTGACTTTCGCTCTCTGCTGTTCCGTGATCTTGGCCGCGACTACCGGCACTCTCAAAGCCGATGAGTTCTTCATCCACGGCGCGAATAGCTACCAGCTTGTTACCACCGCACGCACTTGGGATGCTGCCCAAGCGGACGCCGCAGCCAAAGGGGGAAACCTCGTTCGCATTAATGACGTCACTGAAAATACCGCGATATTTAACGCGATTCAGGCATTTGTCACCACCGAGGCCGCGGACGGTGGCGGCGCGGCCTGCGCTTGGATCGGGGGAAGGGAAATGACGGAAGGAACTTATGCGTGGGCGGCGAATCCTGCCCAGCCTTTCTGGGCCGGCGGTGACATTGGAACCGTGCAAAATGGATTGTATGAGAACTGGGGGTTTAACAACATTGACGCTGAGCCTGACAATTTTGGTGGAACACAGAACCGCGCGGCGATGGCCGTGGAACGATGGCCAGCCGACGCCGCTCCCGGCGACGAGATCGGCAACGCGGGCCAGTGGAACGACATCAGAGGTGCCAACACCCTCTTTTACATCATCGAATATGCCCCCCCAGATTTCATATTCGTTTCAGGCGGATGGATTAATCCCGTAGGTTTGCCTGCCTTCGCTACCGCCTCCGGGCCGGTGCTTTCCGTTACCGGACTTCCGCTTGGAGTCAAATACGACCCCATATTGGGCAAGCTTGTTGGCATGCCCACGATAGCTGGTCCCGGTCTATTCACGGCAAGGGTCAGCGTGAGAGTGGTGGGTGGCCAGACGGTCGTTATTCCTGTGGCCATCCGTGTGGAGGCCCTTCCTTCATGGGCGGTCGGCTCATTCACTGCTATTCTAGCTGACCCACCGATCCCGGAGCCCTTCTATGGAGTGGGGTTTGTAAGTCTCACCTGCACCGGATCGGGGGCCTGCACCGGATCGTTGACGCACGGGACGAAGAAATACGCATTCAAAACCCAACTTCAGGGCCAGACCGAGGCGGCTCGCGGTTCCAATCCGCTTGGTACAGCCCAAGTAACTATTGTCAGGAACCCCAACATTCTTGCCGAGAACATCACTCTGACACTCAAGTTTTTACCCCAAAACCATGCGACAGCACCTGGAATGACCGGCCGAGCCGGATACGGATATGGCCCCGTCCGCCTTATTGAGCCAGGCTGGCAGCATGTGTGGAATGCCAGGGTCAACCCAGCCTTCGGAAACTTAAATCGCACGCTCAACCTGGCCATCAACAACCCAAGCACCACCACCGGTCCGCAGGGCGTTGGGTTTGCCAGCCTGAGACTTACCACAGCCGGACTGGCCACATGGTCGGCTACGCTGGCGGACGGACGCAAGGTCATTGGCAGCTCTACGGTCTCGCCCGATGAACGCGTGTTTCTCTTCGCCCCGATCCCCTATACGAACAGCGGGGTGTTCTTTGCAAGATTCAGGACAGAGGAAGATGGTCCAACAGGGTTCTACAAAGTCTCTCTTAAAGACGCCAATGACTTCGCGCGATGGAGCAGGATGCCAACCAGCAATCCTCTAACCCTCGACCGGGTGTATAGAGAAGGCTTCGACTTGATTATCGGCATCTCCGGTGCCGAACATCTCCCCCCAGAAAGGGGCACTTTGCTCTTCGCCGACCCGGCCCCGGGGCAACCATTATCTCTTACCCTCACCGGCGCTGGAATAAACACTGCAGCGCAACTTCCTACAGCTGGTCCGGTGCTGATATCAGACTGCCAACTCCTCGCGGGCAACAGAATCGTCGTGGATAATAATGCGTTCCCTCTCACGGTAAACTTCGTCCCCGCTTTCAACGCTATCACCGGGCTGTTCTCGGGCACGGTCACCTTATCCGACACCAACCCGCTCGGCGGCCTGGTAAGGGTCCCCCGCACCTTGACCTACTCCGGTCTCTACATCCCTGACCTCGATAATCCAGCTAACAGCAGGATACGCGGATTCTTCACCCTGCCCGAGCTGCCGGACGCCGTGGGCGAGACCATCTCGAACACGCCGATCCTATCTGGCACTCTTAATTTGGGGAATTGAGAGGCATTCCACAGGGTTGACGGGAAGGGGCCGAGCACGAAACCCGCGCCCCTGCGCCGACCTACACAAGCCGCGAGAGTCGCTTGTGCGGAGAGCAAAACATTGGCCGCCAGTTGTGCCAAAAAAGATGCTAGTCATGAATGGCATCTATTCGCAGCAGAACCGCACCAGCAAATCGGCCGTTAACACCCTCCATCACGATGCGGAGCATCCCTTGCACATCACGCTGCCAATTATGCGGACCAAAGTAGGCGCGCAGTGACAGTTTAGGCTCTTGTTGACCGTAATAGAGAGCCGCACTCATGAACTCACTGCTGTTTCGTCCCTCCATGGACCGCCGAGCCTTTCTCACGGCTTCGACGATGGGATTGGCATCGCTGCGCTTTGGGCCTGCTTTGCATGCATCGACTGGACCCGGCGTTGCGGCACCGACTTTGGCGAAGCCTGCAAAATCGACGGTGCTGTTCTTTCTCTGCGGCGGTGCATCGCACATCGACATGTGGGACATGAAGCCGGAGGCACCGCTGGAGTATCGCGGTGAGTTTAAGCCCATCCGCACCACCGGCGCAGACATTCGTCTTTGTGAGCATTTGCCTCTGCTGGCCAAGCAGGCACACAACTTTGCCATGGTGCATGGCATCACGGATGGTGGTTTGGCGACTGGGGATCATCACGCCGGGTATTATTACAACCTCACCGGGCACGCGCCGGATATCACCTTCAAGCAGCAGGGAAATGACCGCAGGCCGTATCCCGAAGACTGGCCTTACATGGGCAGTGTCGTGGGTATGAAACGCCCGCAGCATCCGACACTGCCGCAGATCATTTCTTTGCCGCATAAGCCGAGCAAACTGCCATTCACACGTCCCGGACAGTTCGCAGGCCGCATCGGCATGGAGCATGATCCGTTTTATGTGAACGGAAGCTTTGATGAGCCGCTGAAGTTCAATGCACCGACGATTTCCCTGGCTGGTGGCATGACCGCGGCACGCATGCAGGACCGCCACGCGCTTCTCAACGCGATGAATCAAGCGCGTCGAGAACTGGATCAAGAAGCGGTCATTCAAAACTACGTGAAGCAGCAGGAACGTGCGTTTGAGCTGCTCTCCTCCAGCAGCACCACAAGCGCCTTCGACATCAAATCCGAACCCCAGAAACTGCGTGAGCGCTATGGCAACACCATCAATGGCACCAGCCTGCTCATGGCGCGTCGCCTCGTCGAAGAGGGTGTTCCCTTTGTCACCGTCTTTTGGAAAGAGGACGAAAGTATCGCCGCGCAGTGCAAGAGCGCTGGCGGATGGGACACGCATGGCGATAACTTCAACTGCCTGCGCAAATACTTGCTGCCACAGTTTGATCAGGCCTTCTCCGCCTTCATGGAGGACATGTCGGGTCGAGGATTGCTCGATGAGACACTAGTCATGGTGACCAGCGAGATGGGCCGCATGCCCAAAGTTGGCGACCGCCGCTCCGGTGGTACCATCGGCGCGGGTCGCGATCATTGGACCTCATGCATGAGCGTACTGATGGCAGGCGCAGGCATTCGCGGCGGCCAAGTTATCGGCGAAACCGATGCGCGTGCAGAATTGCCCAAAGATCGCCCCATTCGTCCCGAGGACATTACCAAGACCGTCTATTACGCGATGGGCATCCAAGATCTCGAAGCCAAAGACAAGCTGGGGCGTGCCTACAACCTGCTCGATGAAGGTAAACCGCTGACCGAGCTGTTTGGGTAATCAATTAGCATGGTCCGATTTCTTTTCCTCTCCTCGTTGCTATCTCGGCATTTGCATCCCCCCATCGAGCGCATATGGCTTACAAAGTTGCCGCTCTATCAAGTTAACATCAGCCCTCTTTTGATCTTCGTGAATAATCCAGGCTAGGCCTTAGGGGTTAGGCATGCGAAATGGAAGATTTTGGTTTGGCCGCAAAAGCTAATGGGGTGAGTGCGTAGGTTTGCTTGCTATGAAGGTCTTTCTGTCTGTTCTGCTCTCTCTCGCTGCCCCTGCGGTCGGCGCAGACATGACGCCGGACCAACGGGTCTTCTTTGAGTCGAAGATCCGTCCCGTGCTCGTGAAGCAGTGCTACGAGTGTCACTCCCAGGGAGCGAAGAAGGTCGGGGGCAAGCTGCTGCTCGATGCGCCTTCGGAAATGATTGTCGGTGGCGAGTCGGGGCCGGCATTGATCGCTGGAAGGCCCGAGGAGAGCCTTATCGTGCAGGCGGTGCGCTACGATGGCCTCGAAATGCCGCCCAAGAAACGTCTGCCGGAACAGGTGGTGAATGACTTTGTCGAGTGGGTCAAAATGGGCGCACCCGATCCACGCACCGAGCCACCGAAGATCGCGAAGAAAGCTCCGCAGGCGCCGCTGTGGTCCCTGAAGCCGATTTCGGACCCCAAGCCGCCCAAGGTGCAAAACACAGCCTGGCCTCGACAAAGCCTTGATGCCTTTATTCTGGACAAGATCGAGCAAAACGGACTGGCCCCTGCTTCCGATACCGAAAGGAGCACGTTGCGCCGACGTCTCTCCTTCGACCTCATCGGACTTCCGCCGCAGACGCACGAGATGTCGGATCTGGAATCTGAAATCGAGCGCTTGCTGGCCAGCCCCCACTTCGGAGAAAAATGGGGCCGTCACTGGCTCGATGTCGCCCGCTATGCTGAGTCCAACGGCAACGATGGGCTGAGCCGCAATCCGAGCTTTCCGCATGCGTGGCGTTATCGTGATTACGTGATCCATGCCTTGAACGAAGACTTGCCTTACGATCGCTTCATCACCGAGCAGATCGCGGGTGATCTGCTCCCTGCTGATTCCCCGGCGCAGCGGGATCGCCAGCTCATTGCCACGGGGTTGCTCGCCCTAGGTGCCAAGCCTGCGAAGGCCATGAATGACAACTTTGACATGGATGTCGTGGCCGATCAAATCAACGTCATCGGCAGCGGCATACTCGGCCTCAGCATTGGCTGTGCACGCTGTCACGATCACAAAACAGGTCCCATTCCCTCGCGCGATTACTACGCGCTGGCCGGCATCTTCCGCAGTAGCGAGACGATGTGGGGCGCTGCGGCGCATCAGGGTCTTACGGCGCCGCAGACACGGCTTCACGAGCTTCAAGCTGCGTCTCGAGTGGTTGCCCGTGCGGAGTTGGACCCCATCATCAAAGCCAATCCACCCCATCGACCACCGGCCAAGCCAAGCTTCAAATACGCAGCCGATGCGCCGCTGGCCATGGGCGTGCGAGATGGGAAGAAGATCGAGGACTGCAAGCTGAACATCGACGGCGAGTCGAAGAAGCTGGGCGCAGCCATCCCGCGCGGCTTCCTCACGGCCTGCGGCGGCGGCATCTTGACGGATGTCAAACAGAGCGGCCGCCTGGAGCTTTCCCAGTGGCTGGTGAGTCCTCAAAATCCACTCACCGCCCGCGTGATCGTGAACCGCGTTTGGTTGCAACTCTTTGGCAAGGGCCTCGTGCCCACTCCTGATGATTATGGCCTTTCTGGCGAGCGCCCGACGCATCCCGAGCTTCTCGACCACCTGGCCACGCGCTTCATGCATGAGGGTTGGTCGATCAAGAAACTTATCCGCAGCATTGTGCTGAGCCGCACCTACCAGCTTGCCACCCAGAGCGGTGAGGCACCGCTGTTTTCACATCATCTGCGCCGCCGCCTCGATGCAGAGGTCATTCGTGATGCCATGCTCTCTGCCACCGGTGATCTCGATCCGCAGCCCTCCAGCGGATCGCTCATCCAGCATCGTGATGTGCTGATCAATGAACTCCCGCCGCTGCATCAACCGAGCAAGCAGCGCAGCATTTACTTGCTCATGCTGCGCAATTCGATGCCGCCGGAGCTTACCCCCTTCAATCTACCCGATGCGACCACCATCACCGGCCAGCGCGACAGCTCCACTCTCGCTACGCAGTCGCTCTACCTGCTGAACAATGCCTTCATCGTTGAGCAGTCGCGTCACTTCGCTAGGTTGTTGCAAAAGTCACATGCCGATGATGCAGGTCGCATTCGAATGGCTTACCAACGTGTTTTCGGACGTGGCGTTAGCGATGCCGAGCTACAACGCGCCCTCGATTTCCTCCGCGAGGCCGATTCGATGCTCGTCTCGACACAAACCGATCACCCACGCCGCGAACTCGACACCTGGGCAGCCTTCTGCCAGGCCCTGCTCGCCAGCAATGAACTGCGCTATGTGGATTGAGTTCGATTCCAACAAACAACATTGCCAAGTCATGAAACGCATCCTCCTCTCCATCCTCGTCGCCAGCACTGCTTTCGCTCAAAACGACCTCAAGTCGCTCCGAGCGGGCATCATCGGGCTCGATACCTCCCACGTCCCGGCATTTACAAAACTCTTCAACAAAGGCGAGACGACGGGTGAACTCGCGGGCATCAAAGTCACGACCGGCTACACCGGCGGCACGGACATGCCGGCCAGCAAGGACCGCAAAGAGAAGTTCACTCAGCAGCTTCGTGACATGGGCGTGGAGATCGTGCCGACGATCCCTGAGCTGCTCGCCAAGGTCGATGTGGTGCTGCTGGAGAGCGTGGATGGGCGCATTCACCTCCAGGAGGCGCGGGAGATTTTCAAAGCGGGCAAACCTGTCTTCATCGACAAACCGGTCGCAGGCACACTGGCGGAGGCCATCGCGGTCTTTGAACTCGCGAAGAAGAGCAACGTGAAGGTCTGGTCGAGTTCATCCTCGCGCTTCGGGGCCGATTTGATCGCCATGAAGACGAACCCCGAGATCGGCGACATCCTCAGCGTGACGACTTGGGGCCCGTGCTCGTATCAGAGTGGCACGCCGGACCTTTTCTTCTACGCCATCCACGGCATCGAGTCGCTCTTCGCGCTCATGGGCACTGGCTGCGAGACCGTTTCACGCACCAGAGGACCCGTGACCGATCAAGTCACCGGCGTGTGGAAAGACGGCCGCGTCGGCACCTATCGCGGCATCGTGAAGGGCAAGTCGGAGTTCGGTGCGCTCGTCTTTGGTAGCGCCGGTGTGCGCCAGGGTGCCAAAACCATCAGCTACGAAGCCCTCTGCCGCCAGATCGGCACCTTCTTCCGCACCGGCACACCGCCCGTGAGCGAGACCGAGACGATTGAGATCTTCACCTTCATGGAAGCCGCCGACGAAAGCCTCCGCCAAGACGGCAAGCCGGTCCCGCTGGCTGATGTGCTCGCCAAAGCCAAGAAGGAGGCCGCGAAGCTGATCGAGTAGCCTGATTTGAGAGATAGGGGCGTCCGCGAATTATGATGCGTCCATCATCGCTAACAATGTATGCCGTAGTGATTTCAGAAAAACAAACTTGATCACAGTTTTTTGGCGCAATTTTGGCCGCTGGCTGCTATTTGATATTAACGCTATCTTATGTCTGCCCTGCCCCCCTCCGCACCTTGTCCGCTCTCCGAGCGAATGGCTGCGTTTGGCTGTTCAGATTTGGTGTTATTAAGTGCAGATGAGGACAGTCCCTCGCTGGTCGAATACTTCGACCTGCTGCCCCGACGTGGGTCTGGTCCACAACCGCTCCCAGTTCATGCTGTCGCGGAGCATCAGGGCGTCGCTTTGCTCTATATCGTGGATGCTTCGGAGCACGGGGAGCCGGAAGACTTGATCGGTCTGCAACGTCAGTTGGCCAATCGCAGTGACCCGGCTTGGCTTGGCATCTCACGGGCGGGGACTTTGGACATTTATCCCATCGAGTTTCGTCCCGAAGGTGCGAAACCGACGAAGCAACTGAAGGCGGCGGATGATCGTGCCCCTCTGTTTTTCCAGAGTCTGGTTCATGGCACTTTTCTGGACGGGAAAAAGCGCCCCCATGAGTCCGACTATGTGTTCCGCCGGATCTTTGATCTTTTGGATCAAACGAGCCGCCGTTTTGTGCCCACGCGGCTGCTGCAGCCGCTGGACGTTTTGTCCTTGTGTGGTCGCGCCTTGTTCTTTCGCTTTCTGATCGACCGCCGCATCGTCTTGGAGCCTGAGGTGACTGACATTTGCAAAACGGCCGACAACCTGCGGGACGCCTTTTCAAACGCCACCAAAGCCGCCGCTACGTCCGCTTGGCTGGATGCCACTTTTAACGGAGATTTCCTCCCACTCTTTGAGGAGCGTCTAGAGTCTGACGACCGCGAAGGGCGCGAAGCGGCTTACCTGAAGTTCTTCCGCAAAGTGGAGAAGACTGCGGGCAAGGAAATCTACCTTCACGTTCAGGCCATTCTCGAAGGCTGGGATGCGGGCGAAAATGTGGCCCAGCTTAATTTCGACCAGCAACTCAACTGGAATGAGTTCAATTTTGCCCACATCCCGGTGGGAGTGTTGAGCCAGGTTTACGAAAGCTTCAGCCACCTGGATTCCCCGGAAGAGGCGGAGCAGCGCAGCGTCCACTACACGCCTCGTTTGATCGCGCGGCTTATGGTCGATGAAGAGTGGCTGCATGATGAAAAGCGTCCGGATACTCGCACGCTGCAAAACATCCTCTATCGGCAGCTATGCGGTTTTGATGTCTCGGAGTCGGCTCTGCGGCTGGCCGCGTTGGGGCTTTACATCACCGCCATCGAACTCAACGGCACTCAGCGTCCGCCGAAGAATCTGAAGTTTCCCAATGATTTGCGGGGACGAAGCCTCTTCCTCTGTGATGCGCCTGAACCTTGGGCAAATGCCGCCAAGCCAGTCTTTGAAGACACCGCCTTCCGACTCGGCAGTCTGCATCCCGACATGGATGCACGTTTCGAGAAGCGATTCGACATTGTGATTGGCAATCCACCGTGGTCCAGACTCCGCCGCAGTGATAGTCAGGCCGCAGCTCTCAAGGAGGCAAAGAAGGCCAAGCAGCCCCTAGCGAGTGACCTTCTCAATGCCACATTCACTCAGATTGGCAAAGCGGCTCTGACGGCGAGAGGATTGGATGAGCTGGCTGCCGACTACGTCAACCCCGACAAAAATCCCGACCTGCCATTCCTCTGGAAAGCAACCCAGTGGGCCAAGGATGGAGGATGGATTGCCCTCGCTTTGCCTGCGCGACTCATTCAGCACCCCACGACGCGTGGCAGCGAGCCATGGCAGGCTGTGCTCAAGGCGGTTTCGATCACGGGGATCATCAATGGGGCTGACTTGAGATGGTCAAAGGTTTGGGAAGGAGTGAAGACACCGTTTTGCTTGCTCTTTGCCAAGAACCAAGTCGCAGGAAAGAAACAGCGCTTCTACTACCTCTCACCGCAAAATGAGCCTTGGCTCAATGCGGACGGACGCTTCCGCATCGACTACGAATCCGCCCAGCCGCTAAGCGCTGAACGGGTTTCGGCTGCCCCATGGATTCTCAAAGCCTTGTCACTCGGCACACCACGGGATGTGGAACTCATCGAACAGATCAAACAGGCATTTCCAAAGACGCTGATAGAGTTCTGGAGTGAGTGGGATCCCACGCTAGAAAAATCGGGGCAAGGCGTGAACCGCTCTCCTGGGCAAGCCCAGAAGCCTGCTGAATATCTTTCGCGGCTAAAACATTTACAGCGGAGTCAGGAGGATTTTGAGATCGACTATAACTCCCTAGTTACCTTCAAAGAACTTCATGGGGTGGCGACAGCTTATCGGCCCAAAACAGCTCCCGCATTTGTCCCGCCTCTTGTTTTAGTCAGTGAAGGACGACCGCCTGATCGTCGGAAACCGAAGGCTTATCTTGCCGAG
>JAPLUM010000445.1 GCA_026397605.1 Verrucomicrobiota bacterium
TAGCATGGCTCCGTCTCCGCCCAGCACGGTGATAAAGCTGGCCTCCTCCTCGCTTACACCTGGGCCGATGTCTTTGATCCAAGCTTGGGCGCGTGGATTGAAGGCATCTGCCTGAAGATGAAAGGGCACACCTTCTAGGCTGCATTGGGCATACGTGCCGGGGATGGGCGCACGATAAAGGCCATAGCGCTCGATGTAGTCTAGCACACGTGTCGTGACGAGCGCTTCCACGTCTTCATCTCGGCTGAGGGCGTCGCGGATGGCGGAGCTGCTGCCCATTTCTTCCAGCGGGAAGAGTTTGGCATGAGGTGGCAGGTCTGCGTGGTCGATCTCATGCCCAGGACGAGTGAGCACGGCGAAGCGCGCTGTTTGCCAAAGCTCGGCTCCATGCGCCCAGCTGCGCTGGATCTGGGAGGCTGACTCGCTACCGCCTGCGATGAGATCGGCTCCCACGACGTGCCAGATTTCTCCATCCTGCGCATAGCGCTGCTGAAGCTCGTAGTTCCGCGTGAAGGTGGCCTGTTCTAGATCAAAGAGATCCACCGTGACCTTGGGTAGATCTCCAAAAGCTAGGTCACAAAGCGCCGCGCGGTAAATGGCGGGGATGCTGCCAGTGACAAGTTTGTCTGGGCGGGGGCCGCATGGTATGACGCGGACTTCATCAAATTCACGTGCCAGCAGCGTGGCGATGGCGCGGTGATGATTTCCTGGCGGATTGAAGCTACCTCCGAAGATGGCGATTCGCATGATTAGATCATGGCTCGCAGTTGGCTTTGCGGCAAACGGAATGAATCAGGACTGGTACAAGAATGTCGTCAGCGGGCTGGTGGCCTGGGCTTCTTCGCTAGACTCAGCGATGCCGATCTCATACGCAGCGCGGCCTGCTTCCATGGCGGCTTTAAAGGCCTGGCCCATGCGCACAGGATCACTGGCGATGGCGATGGCCGTATTGACCAGCACGGCGTCTGCGCCCATTTCAAAGGCCTCCGCTGCGTGGCTGGGAGCTCCGATACCTGCATCAATGACGACAGGCACCGTGGCCTGGGCGATGATGATGTCGATCTGGCGCTTGGTCGTGATGCCCTGATGTGAGCCAATGGGTGATCCCAGTGGCATGACAGTGGCTGTGCCGACATCCTGAAGGCGACGTGCTAGCACGGGGTCAGCATTGATGTAAGGCAGCACAATGAAACCCTCTTTGACCAGTATTTCCGCTGCTTTCAGGGTTTCGATAGGGTCTGGCAGTAAATAGCGCGGGTCTGGATGGATCTCTAGCTTCACCCAGTTCGGCAGCCCAGCCGCGACGGCCAGCCGAGCGAGTCGGACGGCTTCTTCCGCCGTCATAGCTCCGCTGGTATTTGGCAGTAGCAGCACTTCTTTGGGGATGAAGTCCAGGATATTGGCAAAAGGATCACCCTTGCCAGTCAGATCCGCGCGGCGTAGTGCCACGGTAACGATTTCTGTGGCTGAAGCGATGATGGCCTGCCGCATGAGTTCCCCTGAGGCAAACTTGCCCGTGCCCAGCATAAGGCGGGATTGAAAGGTGCGACCTGCGATGATGAGGGGTTGGTTTTGCATTGTCAGAGAAAGGTAGCGTCAAACGTCGTCTAGGTGCCTGCGGATGGTTCGAGGGTTGCGGCGGTGATCGAGTAAGGCACGGATATGTATCCCGTCACTTTCGATAGAATAATAAATACAAAAATAAGGGAACCGTCCGTTTGTGACATAGCGGTAAAACTTTCCCGCTTTCCTGTGAGTCCCTGCATACTCACAGGAAACTTTGATTTCATGGGATAAATCAGCAAAGACTTCTGATCCGAGGCCACGTTCCTGTTTTTCATAGAAAACAGCCGCGTCTTCGAGATCGTCTAGAGCCGAAGGATGAATGATAACGTTCATTCAGCCATGATTCCACGCGCTCTGAGCCGCTCGCCGACTTGGCGTAACCCTTCTTCTAGCGGCACAGGTTTGACTAAGCCAGCACGCCAGAGCTTTTCTCGCTCTTCCACAATATCCATCTGCCACTGTGGGAAGTCTTCTTCCTGATCCATCTTGCCCTGCACCTGCTGCACTAGGGCGGCCTGCTCCTCGCGGCTGAGGCATGAGATGGCAGCCATCAGAGCTTCGATGACAGGAGTCGAGGTGATGGGTGTTGTCGCGCTCATGGAGAGATTGTATCAAGCTTTGCCGCTTTGATCAAGTCAGCTGTAGGCGTGGTAGTAGCTCTTCTGTGCTGAGTTGGATGCCGATGTAGAAGTCGCCAAATTCACCGTATTGGGTGGTCACTTCATCCCAGCGCATTTCATAGACGATGCTTTTAACTTGGAAGAGGTCATGGGCAAAGAGGGTGACGCCCCACTCATGACTGTCTAGACCGGTGGAGCCGGTGATGAGTTGGCGGATTTTGCCGGAATACTTACGGCCCGTCTTGGCATGGCCGGCCATGAGCTCTCGGCGTGTGGCGAAGTCGTTGGCATACCAGTTGGCACCCACGTTGCGGCGTTTGCTCATCGGGTAAAAGCACATCACCTGCCAGTCTGGCAGGTTAGGGTAGAGCCGATCACTGTAATACTTGTCCATGTGGCCTTTCCATTCAGCGACGCGTTTGAGATGGGCTTCTGAGCTAACCTCCAGATTCTCCGTGCGGGCGATCCGCTCAGCGGCTTCCTCTTCCTTCTCACTGTATTCCGTCCACTCGGTCATGGAAAGGTAGCTGTAGCTGGGATTTAGCATGTCAGGTCCTAGTGCTAGATTGAGCTCTTTTTCAAAGCGGTTCGCATCCTGCAGATCGGGTGTCAGCAGCATGAAGCCGAGGTCTGCCTTGGGGCTGACCATGCTGAAGTGCAGAAGCTGCGTCTTCGGATGTGCGCGGATGCTGGCTAAGGTGCTGCTGAGGCGGTCGGTACGCTCTCTTTTTTCTTCCTCCGTCAGTGCGGCCCAGAAGCCGTGGTCGAGGGTATAAAACAAATGCTGAACGATCCAGCCTTCTTGAGGGATGAGGGGTGCCATGATGATTAAGGAGTGAAAAAGGGTAGTGTTACAGGTTGGCCCAGGAACTGCTCATCCACTAGCTCTCAACGCTGCGTGAACAACCGTAAACTTCACGTTGCGGACTGAAACACAAAAATTGATTGAAACTTAGGCTGTCGGAACTACTTTCGCCTCCCCCTTAACCCCCTAGCCCTATCCAAGACCATGGCAGACGCAGCCAATAAATATTCCCATAACGTGAACGGTGCCTATTACGTGGACGATCAATGCATCGACTGCGATCTTTGCCGTGAGACCGCACCAGCCAACTTCAAGCGTGATGACGATGGCGGTCACTCTTATCTCTATAAGCAGCCAGAGACTGACGATGAGCGTGCACTATGTGAAGAAGCTTTGACGGGTTGCCCGGTTGAGGCCATCGGTCGCGATGGTGAGGAGTAATCTCCCACTAGAGTTCTATTTCTGAAAGGCATGATCCCATCACTGGGGCCATGCCTTTTACTTTTTCTGGGGAACAATGAGCCAGCGTCCTGCAGCTAGCTGAACCAGATTTAGGCAGCGGTTGGATTTAGCATCTGGTGGGTAAGAGACCCAGAGAGTGTATCCTTTGACGAGAGATGAATTGGCTTCCGTTCCCAGATCTTCGACGATCCAGCGGCCAATGACGCTCTCACGCTCACAGTAGGCGTTGAGGAAGTCCTCATTGTCAGAGGAGGTGAGTTTTAGCGAAAGATATTTCTTGGAGTCGCTGAATTCATAATTGTAGTAATCATCCAGCTTCACATAGGCGCGGATCAGCTTTGGCGTCGTCGTCTTGGTCTCCGTCAGGCGGGAAAAGGAGATCTCGGAGTAACCCACGAGGCTCTCCCAGTCGATCACCAGATGCCCAGTCGGGTCCTGTCGCAAGGCGATCTCCAGTTTGCCTTCTAGCCGTGCGCTGCGGTAGGTCAAAAGTACAATCTCAGTGCCGTCGATTCGGTATCGGCCCTGGTCCATGAGGGCACCGACCACGGGGTCGATGCTTTGCTGGCGCTCATAGTAATCTTCCATCAGCTTGCCGACGCGCTGTGGCTCGTGGACGTAAATGATCCTGTCCCGCCAGTTCGGAGTATCCATGTATTTACGGATCACCTGAGTGGCCTCTGCCATCACGCTGTTGGCATTGATCACAGGCAGTACCTCAATGATGGAGCGAGCTGGCACAAGTGGCGCAGCAGAATCAAAGCGCGCAGGTGTGGCGTCTGCTAGCAGCATGGACGGTTTCAAAGGCTTCTGCCTCCCGGGACCTGCGACGACGAGACTGTTAACCGGCAGCGCGCGTTGCTTTCTCATCGCTTCGGCGCGCTCATTCAGCTCAGCCACGAGTTTGCGTGATTCGATGGCTCTAAAATGAACTCTCCAGCCAACGATCAAGACAAAACCAAGAATGATCGTGAGCGTTAAAGACAACGCCATGAATGCGCGATGTGATCCTGAGGAGTGGAGATGCATGTAATGACTCTAGATCTCTCTTAATGGCCATGAAACGGATGGATTTCAAGCATTTACTCTAACTCCATGTTTGGAGAGATAGTGGTCGGGCCGGCGAGATTCGAACTCACGACCTCTTGCACCCCATGCAAGCGTTCTACCAGGCTGAACTACGGCCCGACCTTTTGGCGGGGCAGTTTTTGAGTCTGCCCAGCTGGGTGCTCATAGTGATGAGCCGCACGGGCTTTGCAACTTACATGTTGAGGTCAGATCAAATTCTTTACTTCTTCGCCGAAGTCGCCGGCAGCTGTCCGCCACGTAACCAACCATGAGCGATGAAAGCGAGGCCTATGATGATCATGAATAGCGAGAAAAACTGCCCGCGCGTCAATCCCATGATGGCATCAGCACCTGAATCAGGCTGGCGGAAGCACTCCATGCTGATTCTAGCTACAGCATAAAGGAGGAAGAACAGGCCCGTAACGATGCCATGCGGCAGGCGCGGGAAGCCGATGCGCACAGCCAAAAAAATGGCCGAAAGGATGAGTCCTTCTGCAAAGGCCTCATATAGCTGAGACGGATGTCGAGGATGCAGCATTGCCTCCAGTGCGGCACGGTCACCGCCGGTCTGCTCAAACCAAGCGATGATGTCTGGGCTATGCTGCAGTCCACCCGGCAGGGCAGGGATGCTGCCGCCCTGTTTGGCAAAGTCTTCATGCAGGATCTCTGTGGGGAATTTCACAGCCCAAGAGACATCCGTCACTCGGCCAAACAGCTCGCCATTAATAAAATTGGCGACGCGTCCGCAAAAGATCCCCAGTGGTGCGCCACAGACAAGTGTGTCGCCAATCCCAGCCCAAGAGATCTTATGCTTCCGAGCATACCACAGACAAAATAAGGTGACACCAGCGATGCCGCCATGACTGGCCATGCCCCCCTGATGAATCATGAGGATGCGCCATGGCTCCTGCACAAAAAGGTCCCAATCGTAAAGCAGCATGTAGCCTACACGTCCGCCTAGGACGACCCCAAAAAGCGCGACTAATGTGATGAAGTCAGCAACGTTAGCTTCTTTAATTTCTGAGAGTCCGCGCTTGGCTAAAAAGAGCATGACTCGATAAGCCAAGTAGAATCCCAGCACGTAAGCCAGCCCATACCAATGCAGGGCAATCTTGTCGGTAAACCGAATCAAGTGTGGGCTCAGATCATGCAGATAATAGGCTAACATCGTTGTCATTCTGTTTGGAAAGTTCGTGGTTCTGGGTTCGTAGTTCGGGCTTTAGCCCGCTTCTGGGCAGATCCACTCATGCCCCCAATTGCCGTGCCCACTCAATGGCGCGCAGCATCCCGGTAGCCTTGTTGACCGTTTCCTGATACTCACTTGCTGGATCAGAATCAGCGACCACACCCGCACCTGCCTGCACATAGGCTTTACCGTCCTTCACCACGCAGGTCCGCAGGGCGATGCAGCTGTCCAAATTTCCATCAAAGCCGAAATAACCCACCGCGCCCGCGTAGGCGCAGCGCTTGCTTTTTTCCACCTCATTGATGATTGCCATCGCGCGCACTTTTGGACTGCCACTCACCGTTCCGGCAGGGAAGGTTGCTCTCATCACGTCGTAGGCATTTTTATCCTCGCGCAGCTGACCGTCCACATTGCTGACGATGTGCATGACGTGGCTGTAACGCTCAATAATCATGAGATCACTGACCTTCACGGTACCGTAATCGGCCACACGACCCACGTCATTTCTGGCCAAATCCACGAGCATGATATGCTCCGCGCGTTCTTTAGGGTCATTGAGAAGTTCATCTGCCAGCGCATCATCTTCACTGCGAGTTTTGCCTCTCCAGCGTGTGCCAGCGATTGGGCGGATGTCGATCCGGCCATCCAGGCATTTCACATGCACCTCAGGTGAGCTGCCTACAAGAGAGAACCCTGACGGCAGGTCCAAACAGAACATGTATGGGGACGGATTCACATGACGCAGCGCACGGAAGAGATCGATGCTGCTACCCGTGTATTCCGTTTCAAAGCGCTGGGATGGTACTCCTTGGAAAATATCGCCTGCGCCGATGTATTCCTTCATCTTCAGGACCATGCCCTCATACTCAGCACGCGTTGTGTTACTGACGGGCGCTGGCAGTTGATCCGTCTTGACTGGAGCAAAGGTTTGCAGCGGCTTCACGGCCAGTGGCTGGGAAAGCTTCGTGATCACATCCTGGATCTGTGCCCGTGCCCAGGCGTAGGCGTCCTCCAGCGTCGCATGTTCCTTCGTATGCACATTGGCCACCAGAGATAGACGACGCGTACGGTGATCGAAGATCAGGACCGTGTCCGTCAGCATAAAGACCATGTCTGGCAGTCCCAGTTCATCTTTAGGCGGTGCCGTCAGCGTTGGTTCAAAGAAGCGCACCATATCATAGGCCAGATAGCCAACCGCTCCACCATGAAAGACTGGGATCGCGTGTGCCTCTGCGGGCTGATAAGGCTGCATGATGAGTCGTAGCTCCTCCAGCGGATCGGTTGCTGTCGTGTAGCTGCGCGTTTTTCCACGCTCCTCGATGGTGATCTCATGCCCACGCGCTGTAAAGATCAGTCGCGGAGAACTCCCCAGCAGGGAATACCGCCCTGAATGCTGAGTCAGCTCTGCCGATTCCAATAGAAACGCACAGCGCCCATCATGGATCTTTTGAAAGGCGGACAGAGGCGTCTCATAATCCGCCGCGAGCTCCGCCACGACGGGCACAAGATTCCCATTAGCAGCAAGGGCGCAAAAGCTATCAAAGTCGGGCTGGAGATGCAGATCAGGCATGGCGGATAAAACGATCCCTATCATGAATGCGATTCCCAGCCCGAGCAAGTGCGGGCGCGGAGCAAAGGAGAGCGCTGGCTGAGCTTACCCGTCAAAAACAATGAAAATGGGTTCTGTGATCTCAGTCTGGAAAAAAGACACTTCTTTTTTGAATCGAAGTAAACAGATCATGCAAGTGATATGGAAGAAGGCATTATCAGCGGTTTTGGGTGCGCTGATCATTTTCTTGAATGAAAATGCTGGGCCGTGATGCACTACTGACTATGCTATATTATAAAACTGCACTTCGCTCTTCCGACCATGAATCGTTATTCTCAGATCCTTTTCTTTTTTCCTCTCTTGGCGCTGCTTTCAAGCTGCAAACCACCTGAGCTTGACCCGTTAAAGTCGAGCCGCACGGTGGTATTCCTTTCGGCTAATGCAGAGCGGCCACATGAGCTGACTCAGGTTCAGAATTTTCAACGCATGGTAGGATTCCGAGATAGGGTCAATTTTATCCATCATGATGCCAAAGGAAATGCGAACTTGCAGGCGGAGCAATTTGGTCTGGCGATGGCTGAGAAGCCCTTCGCCATCGCTGTCTCCCCTGTGGATGCGGCGCGCCTATCAGATCAGGTGGCTGCGGCTGTGAAGGTAGGGGTGGTGGTGGTCGGGATTGGTGAGAATTCTATGTCGCTGCCCTGCACGACGTCTGTGGCGACGGATCTGAAGGAAGTCGGTCGGCTGGCCGGAGATATAGCTGTGAAGGCTTTGAAACGGAAGGCTCAGGCTGAAGGCGCTACCGATATCGTTGGTCGGGTGGTAGAGATCCGTGGCGAGGAGGAGTCTCCGATGAGTCAGGTGCTGCATGACGGTTTCATGGAGGCGCTCAAAGCTGCGCCAGGAGTCATCCTGGTTCACGATGCTCCGGGTGCCTGGACCAAGGATGGTGGCAAGTCGCGGGCTGGGGATGCCCTACGCCTACAGAAGAGTTTTGACGTGGTCTATGCCCACAATGATGCCATGGCGCTCGGGGCGGTGATCGGGCTGGGCGAGGCGCGGGCTAAAATGATGGTCATTGGCACAGGCGGCTACGTCGGTGCAGAAGGCGGCCTTTCTCTGGTGAATCAGGGTGATCTGGATGCCTCTGTCTTCCTGCCTATTCTGGTGGATTTGGCGTGGATCTTCATCTCCAAAAAGATGGATGAACCAGGTTTCATCGCGCAGCCTTCCTATCGTGTCATGCCGACAGCAATCACGCCGAGTAACGCAGATCAAATGTTGCGTGAGGGCCCGCCACCCCTGCCAACTCTTTGAGTTAGCAGGGCGGGGAAGGGCTGATCTGACTATTTTTTAGCGGCCTTTTTAGCCGGGGCTTTTTTGGCCGGAGCTTTCTTAGCAGCGGCCTTCTTAGCGGCAGCTTTTTTTGCCGTCGCAGGTTTTTTGACCGGTGCCTGGACTTCTACAATGGTCTCCCATGTGACCTCGGGGGCGTCACCCCAGAGTTCTTCGAGTGCGTAAAATTCACGTTTCTCGGGGGAGAAGATGTGAATCATGACATTGGGGAAATTCACGATCAGCCATTGGCTTTCGTAGGTGCCGTCGCTGACAATTGGCTTGTGGCCATGCTTGATGCGCATTTGCTCGACGATCTCATCTCGAACGGCGCGGAGTTGGGGATTGGAGTTGGCGGTGCAGATGACGAAGAAGTCGCTGACGGGGGAAAGTCCGCGCAAGTCGAGCACCAAAATGGACTCGGCCTTCTTGTCATCAGCATAATTGGCACAAAGGCGGGCGATCTCGATAGCTTCCATGGTTGTATAAATGACTGAGCTGACTTGAAGCCCATTTTTGCAGATAAAGCAAGCTTCCATCCCAATCGCTTGCTTTTCTCACTTGCCTACGCTGTCAGTGTCCTGATAATGCACGCCCTATTTGTCCATGAGTTCCACCAATTTCCCCGAAACATCCTTTGAGCTGGCTATGGACCGCTTGGAGGAGATCGTGTCTGCGATGGAATCCGACCGAATGCCTCTGGATGAGATGGTTACAAGCTACGAAGAGGGCATGAAGTTGCTGCAACTTTGCCGTCATCGCATCGAAGCCGCGCGTCAGCGGATCGAGACCATTAGCCTCGGTTCTGATGGCAAAGCCGAGCTTGCGACCTTTGACCCTGCGCGTGCAGCTGAGACTTCTGTGGACGAAAAGGCAAAGACTGCCTCTGCCACCCGCCGACGCACGGCAAAGCCTGACGCTGAGGATGCCAGCGACGATATCCGACTTTTTTGAACCTCGTGGACACTACCTTGCCTACCATCACTAGCCCGACTGATCTCAAAGCTCTCCCGCCAGAGCAGCTGCCCGCGCTTGCGGAAAAGATCCGTGCCACCCTGATCGAAACTTTGAGCGAGACCGGAGGTCACCTCGGGCCAAATTTAGGCGTCGTAGAACTCACCATTGCCATGCACCGCGTGTTTGATACGCCGAAGGACAAGTTCGTCTTCGACGTAGCGCATCAGGGTTATGTGCACAAGATGCTCACAGGGCGCTGGGATAAGATCCATACGATCCGCCAATATGAAGGCCTGAATGGCTTCTTGCTGCGCAGTGAGAGTGAGCACGATTGCTATGGTGCGGGTCATGCCCGTTCACTTGTGGACCTGTGTTTGAGGCGCTGAATAACATTGCAGCGCACACCAAGCGTCTGATTACAGTGCTGAATGACAACGAGTGGAGCATTGATAAAAATGTCGGTGCGATTGCCAAGTATTTTAATAGCATTGCCACGCACCCAGGCTATGCCAATCTGCATGAAAAGGCGTCGAAGTTTGTCGAGTTTATGCTCGGGGATGGCGCTCGGAAGTTAGCTGAACGCGTCGAAAACAGCGCTAAGGGCCTGCTGCTTCCTCAAAGTGAAGGTCCACACAATCGTAGCACTCTTTTTGAGGAATTTGGCATTCGTTATTATGGGCCGATTGATGGCCATGATCTGCCACTACTCATTCAGACCTTTGAGTTTCTGAAGACGCAGAATGAGCCGGTGATTCTGCATATTCTTACTGAAAAAGGTCGTGGTTATAAACCTGCGTTGGAAGATCCTAGCAAGTTCCATGGGTTGGGTAAATACAACATTGAGACAGGTGAAACGCAGGCCACGGATAAGCCAACTTATAGTCAGGTCTTTGCCCGCACTGTCACTGACTTTGCTAAAGAAGATAAAAAAATAGTCGCCATCACCGCTGCGATGCCGGGCGGAACTGGGCTGATGTGCTTCAAGAAAGAAATTCCTGAGCGCTACTTCGATGTGGGCATCGCCGAGGAGCATGCGGCTCTCTTTGCCTGCGGGCTGGCGGTTCAGGGACTGCGGCCTTTCCTGACTATTTATTCCACCTTCATGCAGCGGGCGATTGATATGATCATCCATGACATGGCTATCCAACATCTTCCAGTCCGTCTGTGCATGGACCGTGGTGGTCTCAGTGGTGACGACGGCCCGACTCACCATGGCCTTTTCGATATCGCTTACCTGCGTGGTATTCCAGGGCTCGTGCACATGCAGCCGAA
Source organism: Verrucomicrobiota bacterium (assembly GCA_026397605.1). Classification (GTDB taxonomy): domain Bacteria; phylum Verrucomicrobiota; class Verrucomicrobiia; order Verrucomicrobiales; family Verrucomicrobiaceae; genus Prosthecobacter. The sequence goes on from JAPLUM010000445.1 coordinate 10,821, forward strand.
AGATGAAGATGAATTTGTGGACATGCTTTGGACCATGGCCAATTATGAAAAAGGCCCCATCGCCATCCGTTATCCGCGTGGCAACGGTCCTGGCGTGACTCCGAAAGCCCAGCCGCGTCTGTTAGAGATCGGCAAAGGAGAACTCATTTCCGATGGCACGGACGTGGCTCTTATCGGGTTGGGGGACATGTTCACCACCGCTCAAGCGGCCAAGAAACTTTTGGAAGCTAAAGGTCTTTCCGTTGCCTTGATCAATCCGCGCTGGATCAAGCCACTGGACGCTACTCTCATTGAAGACATTGCTAAAAAAGTGAAGGTCGTTTGCACTCTCGAGGATCATATTCTCATGAACGGATTCGGTTGTGGTGTCATCGAGCATCTCAGCACCGCTGGTATCACGACTCCGGTGGTGCGCGTTGGCTGGCCAGATGCCTTTGTCGAGCACGGCACTCCAGCCATTCTCCGCCAAAAGCACGGACTCACCGCCGAAGCTACGGTCGAGAAAGTTTTAGCGCAGCTGGCTATCTGAGTCTGATCGTAATTCAAGGAGTGATGGCTTCCAGCCATCCATAGAAGGCCGCAAGGCCTTCTTCCTCGATGGATCAATCTCTAAGTTAGATCGCAATCGGAGCTTTGATCGCCGGATGGGGATCATAGCCTTCGAGGGTGAAGTCCTCGTATTTAAAGGCAAAAAGGTCCTTCACGTCGGGATTGAGCTTCATCACAGGTAGCGCACGGGATTCCCGAGTCAGCTGGAGCTTGGCCTGTTCAAGATGGTTTTGATAGAGGTGCAGGTCGCCAAAGGTGTGGACGAAATCACCTGCTTGCAGACCACAGACTTGGGCGACCATCAGGGTGAAAAGCGCGTAGCTTGCAATATTGAAAGGCACGCCTAAAAACAGATCAGCACTGCGCTGATAGAGCTGGCAGCTTAGTTTGCCTTCAGCCACAAAGAATTGGAAAAGACAGTGGCAAGGGGGCAGTGCCATTTCATCAATGAATGGCACGTTCCAGGCGCTGACGATGTGGCGGCGGCTGTAGGGATTGTTACGGATACCTTCGATCAGTTTGACAATCTGATCTACAGGCGGTGCTCCAGGAGCTCCCTGCCAGCGGCGCCACTGGGCACCATAAACGGGGCCGAGCTCGCCGTTTTCATCCGCCCATTCATCCCAAATCGTGACTTTGTTTTCCTGAAGGTAACGGACGTTTGTGTCACCACTGATGAACCATAGAAGCTCATGGATGATGCTGCGTAGGTGGAGTTTCTTGGTCGTGACGATGGGGAATCCCGCGCTCAGATCGTATCGACTCTGCTCGCCAAACACCGAGTAGGCACCCGTGCCTGTGCGGTCCTCACGGTAGCTGCCGTGGTTGAGGACTTGTTGGAGAAGTCGGTGATATTCTTGCATCGGGAGGCTGAAGTATTTGGTATCTAGTGTTTAGTTCTGATTTCGTTGCTAAAAACTAAACACTGATTCTAACTCACACGGCATACGGCACTGGCGTCCCGGTGCTATTAGCCAGCACTTTGAAGCGCTTGATGACTTCTGCTGTGATCTGACCTGGCTTGCCGTCACCAATGAGGCGGCGGTCATATTGGACAGCAGGGATGACCTCGGCAGCTGTGCCTGTGAGGAAGCATTCATCCGCAGTGTAGATCTCATGACGAGTCATGGTGATCTCATGCACTTGTAGTCCCATTTCACGCATGACTTCGATGACTGCCATGCGTGTGATGCCGTTGAGCGCACCACTGGCGATTGTTGGGGTATAGACTTGGCCAGCTTTGATGACGAAGACATTGTCGCCAGTGCATTCGGCCACATAGCCTTGTTCGTTGAGCATGATACCCTCTTCACATCCGGCCTGGATACATTCGATCTTGGCCATGATATTGTTGAGGTAATTCAGGCTCTTCACTTGGGGGCTGAGCGCTGCGGGAGTCGGGCGGCGTGTAGCACAGGTGATGAGATTGAGGCCAGTCTCATACTTCTCTGCGGAGTATAGGGTGATGCCGCTAGCGATGATGATGATTCCAGCTTTTGGACACTGGTAGGGATTCAGGCCCAGTGGACCGACACCGCGTGTGATCAGTAAGCGGATGTACCCATCACGAAGATTGTTGGCAGCGACGGTCTCCACCGTGGCTTTTTCCATTTCTTCGAGACTGATCGGAATGGTCAAGCAGATAGAACGGGCGCTTTCATAGAGGCGGATCAGATGCTCGGTCAGGCGAAAGACTCGTCCGTTGTAAATGCGGATGCCTTCAAAACAGCCGTCTCCATAAAGTAGGCCATGATCAAAGACAGAGACTTTAGCCTCGGATTCAGGAACAAGTTTGCCGTCGAGATAGATGAGCAGGTTGGATGCAGCCATAATTAGGGGGTGAGTGTGGAGATTGGCAGTGCTAGACGAGTTTGCAAAAACAAACATCGCGGAAACGTGCCGCAAGTGCAGGTGATGGTGGTTTCGTAAACCGTTGGGTGGCCTTGGTCTTTCATGGGGGTAGTGTGGGAATCACGTTGTGTCAGCGAGGGACGATGTGTCCTTTCGCCGGGGCGTGAGGGCCGCTATGGTGCCACATATGGTTGCGGGGTCAATCAGTATTTCAACTGCCTGTGATTGCTGTCACAAGTGCCAGTTTGGCGTAATTGATCAGGCCAATGGTGCCATTGTGGAACTCTGATGCGTCGCTTTCTGTAGTGCACAACCCACGCCTTACCTTTTCAAATAAGGCTTCGTGCGATATTTCGCCATTGTGGCACAGTGAAAGCGTAAAGATCGGACAAACAACCCATTCATTCCCATGTCACCCGAAAAATTCACGTTTAAGCTTCAAGAAGCCTTCAATGCCTCGCAGTCCGTTGCTACACGGCATGGGCATCAGGAACTGAAACCTGCGCATTTGCTCCTCGCCCTGCTCGAGCAGGAGGGCGGTATCGCCACGCCTCTTTTTGAAAAGGCGGCGGTCAATCCAGCCGCCGCCCAAGGCCTGAAGGCTGGAGTTGAAGCGGTGCTCGCGAAACAACCCAAGGTCAGCGGCGGCACCAGTGGTCTGCATCTGTCCAATGAGATGCGCGAGCTCATGACGAAGGCCGAGGACGAGCAGAAGAAGCTCAAAGACGACTTCCTCAGCGTCGAGCATGTCATCTTGGCTCTCTTTAAAACGAAGACAGAACTCTCGGATGTGCTGAAGCAGGCCGGGCTGACCTACGACACTGTTTCGAAGGCTCTCACAGCCGTGCGTGGCTCGCAGCGTGTCGTGGATCAAGACCCCGAGGGCAAATATCAGACGCTGGAGAAATATGGCACCGACCTCACCGCCCGTGCGAAGGCTGGGAAGATCGACCCCGTCATCGGTCGCGATGAGGAAATTCGCCGCGTCATGCAGGTCCTCAGCCGCCGCACGAAGAACAATCCCGTGCTGATCGGCGAACCCGGCGTGGGCAAGACGGCCATCGCGGAAGGCCTGGCACGTCGCATCGTCGCGGGTGACGTGCCGGATTCGCTCAAAGGTAAAAAGCTCATCAGCATGGACCTCGGCGGCATGATGGCTGGGGCGAAGTTCCGGGGCGAGTTCGAGGAGCGGCTCAAAGCCTTCCTCAAAGAGGTCACTTCGAGCGATGGCGAGATCATTCTCTTCATCGACGAACTGCACACCATCGTCGGCGCTGGAAAAGGCGAGGGCGCGATGGATGCGGGCAATCTTTTGAAGCCGCAGCTCGCCCGTGGTGAGCTCCGCTGCATCGGCGCGACCACGTTGGACGAGTATCGCAAGCACATTGAAAAAGACCCCGCGCTGGAGCGCCGCTTCCAGCCGGTGAAAGTCGGTGAGCCGAGCGTGGAGGACACCATCGCCATCTTGCGCGGCCTCAAAGAACGCTACGAAGTCCACCATGGTGTCCGCATTCAAGACAATGCCATCATTGCGGCCGCCACACTGAGTAATCGCTACATCACCGACCGCTTCCTGCCGGACAAAGCCATCGACCTCGTCGATGAAGCCGCCAGCCGCATCAAGATCGAACTCGACTCCATGCCGACCGAAATCGATGTCATCGAACGCCAAGTCATGATGGGCGAGATGGAGCGTCAGGCCTTGAAAAAAGAGAAGGACGCGGCTTCCAAAACCCGAATCGAAAAGCTCGATAAAGAGATCGCTGACCTCAAAGAAAGTTCCTCGGCACTGAAAGCGCAGTGGATGAAGGAAAAAGAGTCCGTGCAGGTCGGTCGCAAGATGAAGGAGGAACTCGAACGCCTACGCACCGAGCAGGAACAGGCGCAGCGCCGTGGCGATTTCGGTCGTGCCGGTGAGATCCAATACGGCCTTATCCCTGATCTCGAAAAGAAGCTCGCCGCTTCATCAACGGAAAACAAAGAACCGCGTGCCGCACACACCTTGCTGCGCGAAGAAGTCACCGAAGAAGACATCGCCCGTGTCGTGGCAAACTGGACAGGCATTCCCGTCTCACGCCTGCAAGAGGGCGAGCGCTCGAAGCTCGTGAAGATGGAGGAACGCCTCGGCAAGCGCGTCATCGGCCAGAAGGACGCCATCACCGCCGTCAGCAATGCCGTGCGCCGTGCGCGTGCGGGCATTCAGGATGAAAACCGCCCCATTGGCAGCTTCCTATTCCTCGGCCCCACCGGCGTCGGCAAGACGGAGCTGTGCAAAGCGCTCGCCGAATTCCTCTTCGACGACGACAGTGCCATGACGCGCATCGACATGAGCGAATACATGGAGAAGCACAGCGTCAGCCGACTCATCGGAGCGCCTCCCGGCTACGTCGGTTATGAGGAAGGCGGCCAGCTTAGCGAGGCAGTGCGCCGTCGCCCTTACAGCGTCGTCCTGTTCGACGAGGTCGAAAAAGCGCACCCGGATGTCTTCAACACGCTGCTCCAGGTGCTCGATGATGGCCGCATCACCGACGGCCAGGGCCGCACGGTCGATTTCAAGAACACGGTCCTCATCATGACCAGCAATATTGGCAGCAGTGCCATCCAGGACGTCAGCAATCCTGAACAACGCGACGCTTTGGTGCGCGACAGCCTGAAGCAGTTCTTCCGCCCAGAATTCCTCAACCGCATCGACGAGATCGTCATCTTCGACCGCCTCGACGCCGCGCAGCTTGATCAGATCGTCAAGATCCAGCTCCAGCGCGTCATCGACCGCCTCGCCAAGCAAAACATCCACCTCACCGTCACCGGCGACACCACCCGCTACCTCGCCGACGCCGGCTTTGATCCTGTCTTCGGTGCCCGCCCCCTCAAGCGCTCCATCCAAAAGCATCTCCTCGATCCGCTGTCTCTCGCCGTCCTCGAAGGCGGCTTCAAAGACGGCGATCACATCACGGCGGTGATGAAGGGCGGGAAGCCGGTGTTTGAGAAAAAATAACTGAGCGTGGGCCTCTGAGCCCGCAGCACTTCGCCAACAGCAAGCGCTCTACCGCCTCGCCAAGACCCCGCCAGCACTCAAGTGTTGGCGGGGCTTAGTTTTGAAGACAGACCACGCATTCCGCAAACGACCTGCAGCGGACTCGGAGGTCCGCGCTCCCATCGTAGCATCATCGCTACCAGCCCCAATATCGAAACGAGGCATAAACTGTCTGTTTGGTATCGTCGTAATAGACGAGCAGCTCATCTTCGCCGACTTGACGTCGCAGACATTCGTCTACGGTCTCAAGCACTTTCGGCCATGCGGTCGGCCGTGATTCCTGGCCAAAGAAGCTGACGCCACCAAGCAACTGTGGCGAAAACGATGGTTTGATCAGTCGATTAAAATCCTCCGTCGGAATTTGAAAAGACAGAAAAAAACCGTCCATGCTAATGGGTTTCAGGCTTTGAAGTTCCTTCGCACGCTGTCGCATTACGTAACCAAAGAGCCGTTCGCATTCTGCTTCCGAGTCTGGTGGTGTGCTGGCCAGAACCAACTATAACATAATGAGCAACGGACATGGCAGCGCAAGCATGGCGCAACCGCGCTTCTTGGCGATGAGCGCGATGATGAAGACGACGGTGCCGAGCAGCGCAATAAGCGTGATGATGCCCATTAGGGGAGACATAAGATGAATGGATGGCTAGCCGTATGCTTGTCCATCTAATTTTACAAAGCATGTTACTTGTATCTGCTGCAGGCCAAGGAGGCCTACTAATGATACAAAGGTGCGTTTCATAGTTTCAGGCTGCTATAGCTCAATAGCTAAGCAGGCTAGGTTAATCGATTTGTCCGGATTAGATGAGAGCCTTTATAAAAGTAATGTTCTCTAGGGCATTGGTAGAAACTTCAATAACATTGTTTTACGATAAAATAGTTGCTCTCAAAATCCTGATTCAAAATCCAGTCTGGTGCAGGCTTGCCTTGCCAGATTTCAATCGCTGTCTAGGCTCGACTGGATGAATAAAACGACTTTTGGATGTTTGATCGCGGCGCTGGTGGTGGCTTTGGGGCTGAGCGTGTGCTTTAACCTGATTCAAATCGTGGCGCTTCTCGGGGATGACCCTGGGCTGACCGATGAGATCGAGCCATTGACGGAAAAAATGGTGAGTAAAGGTCAGGGCGAAGCACCGAGTAAGATTGTTCATCTGGACTTGGAAGGCGTGATTAGCTCCATGAGTACGGGTGGTTTCCTGGAAGATGCTCTGCCAAGTGTTGACGGGATCAAGCGCTCCCTCGAGCAGGCGGTGGGGGATGCAGAAGTCAAAGCAATCGTGCTGCGAGTGAACTCGCCTGGTGGTGAGGTGACGGCGTCTGACATTATCTACAATGCGGTTAAAAAGGCTGCGGCAAAGAAACCTGTGGTGGTTTACATGGACTCGGTGGCTGCCAGTGGCGGCTACTACGTTGCCTGTGGCGCTACCAAGGTGATCCATGAACTTTTTGGCAAAGTAGGACTCGGATCACAAACGTTCACCAGCGGTGCATTCAAGGACACACTGAGCGGGGCACGGCCGATGCGTGAGGATGAGAAGCTGTATGTCCAGGCTCTGGTAAACGAGATGTATGATCGCTTTTTGGGGATCGTTTCTGAGGCGAGAAAGGTGCCCAAGGATGTGCTGAGAAACACTGTGGCTGACGGTCGTGTGGTGACGGGGCGGCAGGCGCTGGCAGCCAAGCTGGTGGATCAGATCGGTTACATCGAGGATGCCTATGCTTTAGCCAAAGAATTGGGTAAGGCACCTGATGCGGCTGTGGTGAAGTATCATTCTGCGCCGACCTTTCTGGATGCGCTGGGAGTCTCCGCTCGCAGTGCCAAGACCCCGGCTAAAATTGAGCTGGATCTGACTGGCGGTGCGTTGACGAAGTTACAGCCCGGCATGATGTATTACTTGCCAGGCTCTTATTTACGCTGAAGTCACCTACTCTTATGGATGCACCGACTCTTGGCGTTTTATTGGATTTGACCTGGCTGGCCTGTTTTGCGGCCGCGTTTGGCGTGGTCGCTTACCGACTGCTTGGGCCTGCTGCCGAGATGAATTGGGGCGGGCATGTGGATGTGCGGAGTTTTGTGATGGCGGATGCATTGGCGGTGGGCAGTATTGCCCTGTTACTGCTGGCGGGGCTGAATCAGGCAAGTCCTAGCAAAGAAGAAGCAGATGTAGCCATGCAACTGACCGTGAATACAGGCTTTGCTGGGATTGTCGTTCAGCTCGGCATCTGCACGCTGGTATTGGCTTACCTCAATGTGGTGCGTGGCCTGAATCTAGTGGAGTTGTTTGGTCTGCGTCAGCTGTCTCCTCTCATGGTTCTAGGCATAGCGGTAGCACTGATGCTGCCGACTTTACTCTGTGTGGGTGGTTCAGTCTATGCCGTGCAGGCTTGGATGAAGGAGTTTTGGCCTGACATGAGCAATCAAGAAACTGTGGAGGCCTTTCGTGCCTGCAAAGATCCCCTGGCCAAAGGGCTCATGGTCGTGTCGGCAGCCATCATTGCACCACTGCTGGAAGAGACCGTCTTTCGTGGCTTTTTTTATGGCGTTCTGAAGAAATACACGGACGGCTATTTTGCGGCGATTTGCACTTCACTACTGTTTGCTGTGGTCCATCTGCATGTCGGCACAGTGGTGCCACTGACGATTCTTGCGCTGATTTTTTGTGCGGTCTATGAGCTCACCGGTAGTCTGCTGGTGCCCATGGTGATGCATGGCCTTTTTAATGCCACGAGTTTGATCGTGATGATCTTTTTCCCAGAAATCCAGTGATGCAGACGCTGGCTGACATCGGTGAAGATGCACTGATTCGCCGCCTGGTGGCTGGACTCAAGCTTGATTCTAGTGTCATCGCTGGACCGGGAGACGACTGCGCGGTGGTGCTGCCTCCCGCACGCAATGAGCATCTGCTTTTAAAAACAGATAGCGTGGTGGAAGGCGTGCACTTCACAGCTGAGACGCCGCCGCGTCTGATCGGGAGAAAAGCCATGGCCCGAGTGATCAGTGACTTTGCAGCCATGGCAGCGACTCCGCGTCATGCGCTCATTACACTGATTGCCCCGCCGACTACCACGGTGAAGCGGGTCATCGAAGTCTATGCAGGCCTGCGCAAAATGGCGGAGTTGCACGGCGTGAATATCGTCGGCGGTGAGACCTCTCGTGGAGATCAGCTGATCATCACCGTCAGTATGACTGGCATAGCACCAGCCAAGGGCTGGCTGTCACGAAACAAAGCGCGGGCCGGAGATACACTGTGGGTCACAGGTCAACTTGGCGGATCTATTCGCGGTAAGCATCTGCGTTTTGACCCAAGATTGGCAGAGGCTCACTGGTTGGCCAAACACCTACCTGTCACCGCCATGATGGATCTGAGTGATGGCTTATCCAAAGACCTGCCGCGAATGGCCGCAAGCTGTGGCCTAGGCTACCAGCTGGCCTTTGAAAAAGTGCCAAAATCTCGTGGCTGCAGCTTAACACAGGCCTTGGGAGACGGTGAAGACTATGAGCTGCTTTTTGCTCTATCCCCTCATGCATTGGCCGATGGGCTGTCACTCTGGAAGCAGACTTTTCCAAAGTTGAAGCTCACCTGTATCGGTCAGCTAGTCGCTGATCCAAGGCAGGCTGATCTGACAAGCGGCGGCTGGGAGCACTTTCGCTGAGAGAGAATCTCAAGCAGATCCTTGCCACCAGCCTTGGCTGGTCTATGACTGGCGGCACTGTGCAGGACTTCCTTGTCATCGACCAAATTACCAAATCCTTCGACGTCACACGTGCCGTGGATTCAGTGTCCATAACTGTGCAGGAAGGAGAGATCTTTTCTCTTCTGGGGCCTAGTGGCTGTGGGAAGACCACACTGCTACGCCTATTAGCCGGTTTTGTGAAGCCTGACTCAGGCCGCCTCATTCTCAATGGGGCCGACATCACTGATCTGCCGCCAGAGAAGCGGCCTGTGAATACGGTGTTTCAAAACTATGCGCTCTTTCCACATTTGACCGTTCGGGAAAACATCGCCTTCGGTCTGCAAATGGCGGGGCGAAGCCGAGCTTACATAGGTCATGCGGTGGAGGATATGCTCACGCTGGTGAAGCTCCAGGAGCATATCCATCATCTGCCAGCTCAACTCAGTGGCGGTCAGAAACAGCGCGTGGCAATCGCCCGTGCCTTGGTCAATAAACCTCAAGTCCTGTTGCTGGACGAGCCTCTGGCAGCGCTTGATCTCAAGCTTCGCCAACACATGCTTTCTGAGCTGAGCGCCATCCATCGTGAAGTCGGCACGACGTTTATTTATGTCACCCATGATCAAGGAGAAGCCCTGAGTTTAAGTGATCGGATCGCTGTCTTGAATCAGGGGCGCGTGGAGCAGCTCGATACCCCAACGGCTCTCTATGAAAAGCCCATCAATGAGTTTGTGGCTGGCTTTATTGGTGATGCAAATCTGCTTTTGGGCATTGTCCGAGACAGCAGTGAGGATCACCTTCTTCGCATCGAGGTTGCGGGTTTTGGGGACGTCTTTGTGCAGGCCTCCACCAAGGTTGAATCAGGTAATCGCGTGACCCTTGTGCTTCGGCCAGAGCATTTGCACTGCCAGACCGGAAGCTGTGAAAAAGGCCAGGGTTTGAATACTTTTCCAGCAAGGGTGGAAGAGGTCATCTATGGCGGCTCTCAAGAGAGGCTGCGTCTGAAATCCAGCGCACTGTTACTGCA
>JAPLUM010000859.1 GCA_026397605.1 Verrucomicrobiota bacterium
CAACTGAGCTAAACCCCCGCTCAAGGCACTTGAAAACAAAAAGACTAAATTGTGCGCTGCGGCTAGTGGCACGCAGTATAAGGTTTGTGATGGCTTTCGCCGGTTCACACGCCGTCTGTCTTTCGACAGCGAGGCGTCGACCTTGTCCATTGATAGGCGTGAGCCATTGGACATTCTCCATAGAAAGGAGGTGATCCAGCCGCAGGTTCCCCTACGGCTACCTTGTTACGACTTCATCCCAGTCACCAGTCTTGCCTTAGGGCACTGTCTCCTTGCGGTTGACTCATGCACTTCGGGCGAAACCAGCTTCCATGATGTGACGGGCGGTGTGTACAAGACCCGGGAACGTATTCACGGTGCCGTAGCTGATGCACCATTACTAGCGATTCCAACTTCATGTAGTCGAGTTGCAGACTACAATCTGAACTGAGCCCAGTTTTACTGATTTCCTCCACCTCGCGGTTTCGGTTCACATTGTGCTGGGCATTGTAGTACGTGTGCAGCCCTGGTCGTAAGGGCCATACGGACTTGACGTCATCCCCACCTTCCTCCTCGTTGATCGAGGCAGTCTGATTCGAGTGCTCCAGTAAACTGGGTGGCAACAAATCACAGGGGTTGCGCTCGTTGCGGGACTTAACCCAACATCTCACGACACGAGCTGACGACAGCCATGCAGCACCTGTGCAAAGCGAGTATTGCTACTCTATCCGGCTTTCACCGGAGACACAGTGCATGTCAAGACCAGGTAAGGTTCTTCGCGTTGCATCGAATTAAGCCACATACTCCACCGCTTGTGCGGGTCCCCGTCAATTTCTTTGAGTTTTAATCTTGCGACCGTACTTCCCAGGCGGTATACTTAACGCGTTAGCTCCGGCGCGGAAGAGGTCGAATTCCCCCACACCAAGTATACACCGTTTACTGCCAGGACTACCGGGGTATCTAATCCCGTTCGCTACCCTGGCCTTCGTGCCTCAGTGTCAGTAATTGCCAAGAAACCTGCCTTCGCCTTTGGTATTCCTCTCGATATCTACGCATTTCACTGCTACACCGAGAATTCTAGTTTCCCCTTCAATACTCTAGCATGGTAGTATCGGATGCAGTTCCGAGGTTGAGCCCCGGGCTTTCACATCTGACTTACCACGCCACCTACGCACCCTTTACGCCCAGTGATTCCGAACAACGCTTGAGACCTCTGTATTACCGCGGCTGCTGGCACAGAGTTAGCCGTCTCTTCCTCTTGCGGTACCATCAATTTGCAAAGTTATTAACCTTGCAACCTTGTTCGCGCATGACAGGAGTTTACAATCCGAAGACCTTATCCTCCACGCGGCGTCGCTCCATCAGGGTTGCCCCCATTGTGAAAGATTCTCGACTGCTGCCACCCGTAGGTGTCTGGACCGTGTCTCAGTTCCAGTGTGGCTGGTCGTCCTCTAAGACCAGCTACCCGTCGTAGCCTTGGTGGGCTTTTACCCCGCCAACTAGCTGATAGGCCGCGGACCAATCGGGAAGTGACAGGCCTTTCGGTCCCCGTCTTTGATCTTTCGATCACATGCGGTATTAATCCAAGTTTCCCTGGGCTATCCCCCGCTTCCCGGAATGTATCCACGTGTTACGCACCCGTTCGCCACTAAACTATTCTCATATTGCTACTCAAATAGTTCCGTTCGACTTGCATGTCTTATCCACGCCGCCAGCGTTCGTTCTGAGCCAGAATCAAACTCTCCAAAAATTGGTGCTGACATTTTTAAGTGTCAGCTAAATTGACCATATTTAAACTTTTACATTTTAACATGCTGCACGCGTTATCACGCACAGCGCACAATTTAGCCTTTGTTTTTCGTGCACCGAATCAATCCAAATAACACTCTTGTGCCACTCAAACCAACCCAATGCTGTTCTCTGAAAGATCGATTTTCTGATCGCGATATTCGAAGCACCTTAGCACTTCGTTTGCCGTTTCTCAGCCGCTCCTTTTCGGTGGCGGGTCGAGAGATTAGCAGTCGCCTTTTCTTCCGCAAGTCCTTTCTGTCTTTTTTGTGAAGTTTTTTCGGTTTGTTGAGCTCAGATGGGGTTTCTGGCGGTTTTCGTCCAAATCTGATTCCAATCCTTGCTGACCCCGATTTCTCATTTTCGGCATCTCATTCTCAGCCCCTGATTCTCACTTCTGAAATCTTAAAGTTAGTTATTATTGCCTAACCTTTGTTAAGTAATTTGGCGTTCTAGCTTTTCTTTTTTCGCATACGCCAGACTGCCCAACCAATAATATTGATCAAACCCATGGCAGCTAATAGCTGCACTAGCGTCTGCGCAAAGCTGCCCTTCCCCATTCCTGAGCCGACTAGGCTGAAGGTAATGTTTAGTGGCAAGTAGCCAAGCACGGTGCCGAATAGAAACAGCCGATGCCCGATGGAAGTGACGCCCAGCATGATGTTCAGCACGATGCCAGGAACCATGAGTTGCCTGACCCAAAAGACTCTTGCCAATGAGGGCTTATTCATCATGCCCAAAAGCCATGGCCAGCGATCCAATCGAGCCTGCACGGAGCGTCGAGCTCCTTTGCGTGTGATGAGGAAGGCACCGTATGAGCCTAAAGTCGATCCGATCAGAGAGAGAAGGAGCCCCTCGGCAAAACCAAAGATCAGCCCAGCTGCTGCACATAGCGGGAGCCTTGGAATACCAACCATAACGGCTGTAGCACAGGACGCTAAAAAGAGACCATGTGCCATCCATCCCATATCCCTAATGTAGGCCTTCCACACCTGCACATTGGTAATCCATGCCCGCAATGGGGTAAAGTGAGCAATGGCCATGAAGATGGCGACGCCGATCACAAGACCAATGACCTTGCGGCTCTCCTTGGACATTGAGCGCGAGATCTCCTGCCCGAGCTTTTCTTCAGTATCTTCGGTCATTGCTTCGGCGGGATGGTCTTCCATAGGCATATCTGTGCTTAGCTAATATCCAAAGCTTCAACGATCTCTCAACCGCTCAATCTCTGGAGTTTCTTTCCTGCGCTTTAAAAAAACAAAACTTCCCACTCGTGGCGTTCTTTGGTAAAACCCCTCTTATGAGCGAGCTATTATCCCTTTCTACCAATCGTCGGCAATTTCTCAAGCAAGGCACCCAAACCATGATGGCTGGATGGCTAGGCTCTGGTCTCGCCGCTGAGACAGCCAAAAGCCTGCCTGCTTCTGAAACGCTGGTACAACAGCTTTACGGCAGCCTTGATGAAGCTCAGCGATCAACGATCTGCCACGGGTGGGATCATGCGCTGCGTCAGAAGGTGGATAATAACTGGCATATCTCTCCCAAACGTATCCGTGAAGTCTTAAAACCCGATCAGCAGGATCTCGTCCGCCAGATTTTTGATCACTTGCACAGTGAAGAATATAAAAAGGAAGTCTGGCGCCAGTTTGATCAAGATAACAAGGGCGACGGCGGCTTCCCAAGCGCATCGATTGCTATTTTTGGAACTCCCGGCAGCGGCCAATCTGAGTTTGTCTTTACCGGACGCCACTGTACTCGCCGCTGCGATGGCGACAGTGAAGCAGGCACGGCTTTTGGAGGCCCTATCTTTTACGGCCATGCCGCCAAAGGCTTCAAAGAAAAGCCAGATCATGAGGGCAACGCGTATTGGTTCCAGGCCAAGCGAGCCAATGAAGTCTTTCAAGCCATGGATGGTAGGCAACGTGCGCTGGCTCTTTGCGAATCTAGCCGTGATGAAGATGGCAATGATACTGTGAAGCTCACTGGCAAGAAAACTGCGCTGGATGGTATCCCCATGACCGAACTCAGTGCAGATCAGAAGGGACTGGTCCGTGCTGTGCTAAAAGATCTGCTAGCGCCCTTCCGTGCAGAGGATGCGACGGAGTCTCTAAAATACATTGAGGCTGGCGGTTTCGATCACCTGCACCTTGCCTATTATAAGAACCAAGACAACGGCAATGACGGTGTCTGGGATGTCTGGCAGATCGAGGGACCCAATATGGTGTGGTATTTCCGTGGTGAACCACATGTTCACTGCTGGGCGCACATCAAAGAAAAGGCCTGAAGCCTTTCCACGGCTGAATAGGATAAGGAATGAAGACCCTACACACAGTGGCTGAACTTGATGATCAGCTCAGCACACCTACGCCTGGTGTGATCGAGACCATGCGAGCGATCGAAGGAGATTTCATCGTCCTGGGTGCTGGTGGTAAAATGGGCCCCACCTTATCGCGCATGATACGCCGTGGACTTGACGAAATCGGCCAGAAGGACCGCACCGTCACTGCGGTCTCCCGCTTTTCCTTAGATGAAGCCGCCCATGAATTGCAGAGGCATGGCGTGCAGACCCTCTCATGTGATTTGGTAGACCGATCTGCCGTTCAAGCGCTACCACAAGCCGCCAATGTTATTTTCATGGCAGGTCAAAAGTTTGGCACCACCGATGCACCGGAACTCACCTTGGTGATGAACACGCTCGTCCCTGCCATTGTGGCTGAGCACTTCAGGCAATCACGCATCGTGGTATTTTCCACCGGCTGTGTGTATCCGCTGGTGGATGCAGCTAGCGCTGGTGCCAATGAAGACACGCCACTGACTCCCCCAGGCGAATACGCTAACTCTTGTGTCGGTCGTGAGCGCGTGTTCACTCATTTTGCCAAGCTCCATGGCACCCCTGCCCTGATGTTCCGGCTGTGTTACGCGATCGATCTGCGCTACGGCGTGCTCTGCGACGTGGCTTCCAAGGTGGCCCAGGGACAGCCAGTGGATGTGACCATGGGCGCGGCCAACGTGATCTGGCAGGGCGATGCAAATGCACGCGCCATACAATGCCTAGCTCATACCAGCACACCGCCCATGGCTCTCAATGTCACGGGCGCCGAGCGCGTCTCTATCCGATGGCTTGCGGAGAGATTTGGAGATCTCCTCCAGCGCAAACCCATCATCATAGGCGAAGAAAGCCGCAGCGCCTGGCTCTGGGATGCCACTCGCTCCTATGACCTCTTCGGCCCGCCCAAGATCACCCTTGATGAAATGATCAGCGCTACGTCCGATTGGCAAAAGCTTGGCGGATCGACGCTCGGCAAACCCACCCATTTTGAAGTTCGTGATGGACAGTATTGATGACCTCCGCCAGCGCCTCTCCGTAGGGCTGGCCATCCCAGCGCATCCGCTGGCTTTGACCTCCACTCGCCGCCTCGATGAGCGCCGTCAGCGTGCCTTGACGCGGTATTACATCGCTTCAGGTGTCGGCGGCATTGCCGTCGGAGTTCACACCACGCAATTTGCTATTCGCGACCCTAAGATCGGGCTTTTCAGGCCCGTGCTTGAGCTAGCCGCAGAGGAAATGGCCCGCTCCAAAAGTCCACTCACACGGATTGCCGGCATCTGTGGAGCGACGCCTCAAGCAACCAGTGAGGCCCAACTGCTAAAAGAACTCGGCTACCAAGCAGCGCTACTAAGCCTGGGCGCTCTCAAGGATGCAGATGAAGACGCCCTCATCTCTCACTGTGATGCCATCGCAGAGATCATCCCGATCATTGGTTTCTATCTTCAGGTCAGTGTCGGCGGCAGACATCTATCTCACGCGTTTTGGCGACGTTTTGCCGAGATCGAAAATGTCGTCGCTATCAAAATCGCCCCATTTAATCGCTACCAAACCCAAGACGTCGCACGGGCCGTCATCGAATCAGGTAGAGAGGACATCGCCCTCTACACAGGCAATGATGACAACATCGTTGCCGATTTTCTCACCCCGTATCGTTTTAGCGGTCAAGAAAAACGCATCGTGGGAGGCTTACTTGGTCATTGGTCCGTCTGGACCCAGCGTGCCGTGGAACAACACCAGCGCTGCCTCCGCGCAGATGCCACACCTGAGTTGCTTCGGCTTGGCGTGGAAGTGACCGATTGCAATGCCGCCTTCTTCGATGCTGCCAATGGATTTCAGGGCTGTATCGCAGGCCTGCATGAGGTGCTTCGCCGACAGGGGCTACTCGAAGGCCTCTGGTGCCTTGATGAAAGCGAAGCGCTCAGCCCCGGCCAACTCGCCGAAATCGACCGTGTTTATAAAGCTTACCCTCACCTCAAAGATGACGACTTCGTTGCTCAAAATCGCGATGCTTGGCTGCGCTAACTGCCGCTACTTGGTGTCCAGAAACTTCAACGCTTTTTCAAGCCACTCCTTAGCTGGAGCACCATGCCCCTGACCTGGGATATCGAAGAGCTTAACATGCTTGAATTCATTCGCCATAAAGCCTTGTTCATACACTGCCCTCGTATTGTCTAGATTGAAGTCCTTGTCTCCAGTGACGAGAACGATACGTGATTCATTTTGAGCCTGAGTTGCGATTTCAGGATGTGGAATGTAACGAGCTTCGTAAGTTGTACCATCCTTGCTCTGAGTCGGAAAAAAGAAATTAGCCCCCATAAAGCAAACCGCTCCATTGAACATGTCCGCATAAGCCACTGCCAACATGGATGCCACGCGTGATCCACCAGAGTGCCCACTGATATAAACACGTGCGGGATCAATCGAATAAAGGGAACGCATCTGGTCATTTGCAGTAATAGCTAACTGCATCCGCGCAGTCGTCTCACGGTTGTTCCCGGACCTGAGTGCCCCGATGAAAATAAGCTTCTCATCTGCCAAGACCTTTTCCCAATCAGCAGGCAGCGCGGCTTTATCATTCGGACTGATCCAGATGAATAAACCGTGGGGAACCTCCTTCTTGTATCCCTTAGGGATAATGACCTCAAACT